>CAYMRF010000028.1:0-17477 GCA_964392765.1 uncultured Pseudomonadota bacterium | reverse complement strand
GCTCATTCAAGTGGACCCGCAGCAAAACTTGCTTGATATGGTGAAGCTTAAAGATACCTATGGCGGAGTAATTGCATCAACCCTGCGCTTTGAAACTGAAACGCTTTCGGAAAACCAGAAAAATGAAATTCTTGCTTCGGCAATTGGTTATTTCCGAGGAGATTTAATCGTAATCGATACCGAAGCTGCATTTATTTATGATGATGAATATCAGGATATTTTAGATTTCTTTGAATTTGCCAACATTCAGTATTTAGAATTACGATACTTCGATCGCACGTTGGAACAACAATTAAATTATATTTATGAAGGGCGTGTACGCAAAGTGCCGCTTAAATCTTATTTCCCTTTCATCGGCACTCTTTCTAAAGGCCCCGTGGATGATATGGACAAATTAAAAGTAGATATCTCAGTAATTGCAGAGCGTTTGGAAGGTAGCGTTAAGCTAGCCAGCGATCCGTATTACTCGGAATTGTACTCTCTTTTAATTGAAAAACGAGAACTTAAAAATCTTAAAGATGCGATCGACAAAAAGCTGGCCATTATTAAAGATGTACTTTCAGTTTTGCAACATAAAACTGAGGCAATCCGAGAAGATATGCTCACGGTGAGTATCATCGTGCTCATTTGCATTGAGCTGGTGATTGGTATTATGAGTTATTTTAAGTGATTATAAAGATCTGTTTATTTTAAAAATTCTTGTTGTTGAATGGAAATAATTTTTATAATGCATTAAAGTAAATAAAAATTTAATGAAGCTTTTGAAACTGAGATAGAAATGAGTCCAACAGTTTTTAGATATAAAAATTATAGATTTTTCTTTTTTTCGAATGAAGAACCACGAATGCATATTCATATTTTGTCACCCGATGGTGAAGCAAAATTTTGGATTGAACCAGTTGTTGCTCTCGCAGACTATAGAGGCTTATCTAATCGTCAAATAACCGAACTTAATAAGGTAGTAGAAAAACATGCTCAAGAAATCGAAAAAGCCTGGAAAAAACATTTCGGCAAACGCTGAAATACAAAATATCTCAAGTCACGGCATTTGGATTTTGGTTAATGATCAAGAATTTTTCATGCCGTTTGAAGAATTTCCATGGTTTTTAAAAGCAACGATTAAAGAAATTTATAATCTTCAATTATTCCATGGACACCATCTGCATTGGCCCGATTTGGATATCGATATCGATGTTGAAAGCCTCAAAAATCCGGAAAAATACCCTCTAAAATTTGCGTAACCCGTTATTTAGCAACCCAGCCTTCGCATAAAGCTACGGCGGGCAGGCGCACTCTAACAAATTTCACAAATTACTTCGCGACGCTTACCTTAGCTGGGCGTAACACTTCACCTTTAAACAAATACCCTTTCTGCAATACTTGCACAATATCGCCCTGCTTATGATCAGCCGATTCTACTTGCATAATAGCTTCATGTTTTTCTGGATCGAATTCAGTAAGATCTTTAATTTCTTGCACGTTATATTTTTCTAAAATCTTTTGTAAAGATTTATAGATGAGTTCAAAGCCAGCTATTGATTGATCAAGGGTGCCCTGTCCGCCGAAGCTTGCCGAGTCTGAAGACCCTGATAAGCGTAGGCTGGAGGCCATTGCACGATCAAAATCATCAACAATCGCAATCACATCCAAAAGCACTGAAGATTGTGCATTGGCAATCCACATGAGGCGTTCTTTTTCTGAGCGTTTTTTAAAATTTTCAAAGTCTGCGGCAGTTCTTAATGCGCGATCTTTCCACTCATTTACTTGCGTTTGGCAATCGGATAGTTGTTTGGTGAGATCTTGAGTTTGATTAACATCATTCTGATGTTGGTTGTTGTTTGTTTCGTCCATGATATGGTCTCCGGGTATTTATTTATCCGTTCGTATCCCTCTACTCGCTTCGCTCCATCGGGACGAACGGGAATAGAAGTTTTGATCTTTTTTATTTATTTAAATATTTTGCCGTTCGTCCCGACGGAGGCCCAAAGGCCGAGTTGAGGGATACGAACTCCTTTAAAAGACTTTATATTTAGTACTTTTTTAGTATAGCAGCCTGGCATGTTCAGACAATAGCAATCGATGCAATTAGCACTAGTCCTTTTCTTTTTACGATAAATTTTTTATACATAGTACATAGCTGAGAACGCTAAAAAGGAAAGATCCCATGAAGAGATTAAATGCCATACTTAAAATTGTCTTAACTATTATTTTTCTGTGCGAAAGCGCACAGGCCATTGATAATCCCCATTTCTGGCGTGCAACCAACTTTCTCACCGCCTTTTATGAACCTCGTTTAGCGCGCGATTGGCTCACCTCTTTTGATGCTACTATCGGCTACGGATCAACTGATAAATCCCGCCCCGGAAATTGCGGCGCCAAAGTTCCCCTTCTTGATATTTATGGCCCCCAAAATATGCAAGATATTGGGATCAATGTGCCCGGCAAAGATCTAAGCAATCCCGGGGATATCGTACTCACTCAATTAGCACTGCTGCCTACCAATGATGGATTTGGCAAATTATCGTATGATGGCAGATTTAAAGTTTTAGAAGCAAATCTATGTTTCTCGCAAAATCTTACGTGTGGCTTTTTTGTGCAAGGCCATTTACCCATTCGCCAGTTAAAAGTGACAGATATTAAAGCGTGCGATTTATCTCCTACTGATTGCACCAATGGGCCCAATCAGTTTACCCCAACCTGGCAAACTTTTTTAACGCTTCTTCCTTCTATTTTGCAAAAATACGGCATCAGCACAGCGCCTACTACCACCAGCGGTGTTGGCGATATAAGTTTCTTGGCAGGTTGGACTAATAACTATGAAGAAACACGAGAAATCGATTACTTTGATACTACATTCCGCGTTGGTGTATTATTTCCTACCGGTAAAACTCGTGATGAAGATTTAGCATTTTCTATTCCCAACGGGTATAACGGATTTTATGCAATTCCTGCAAGCTTCGACCTTGCTGTTGGATGGTACGATTGGTTTACCTTAGGAACCCATTTTGGCGCTATGGCGTTCATCAGAAAAGATAAAGAGTTGCGCATGAAAACCGATTGCAATCAAAGTGGATTCATTAAGCTGGCTAAGGGGAGAGCACACGTTGACCCCGGTACTATTTGGGAAATTAATGCTTACACCAAAGCAGATCATGTGGTTTGCGGATTTAGCTTTTTAGTTGCATATAGCTTTGCCAATAAAAATCGCGATACCATAACTCCCTGCGATTTAGTGGTCTTTGTTCCTAATATTGTGAATGATGATCAGATGTATTTGGGCTGGAAAATGCATACGATTAATTTTATCGCCGAGTACGATTTTGCAACCTATGAATGCCCCTATTATCCGCGCGTGGGTGGTTTTTTTAGTTTGATTGTGGGTGGGGAACGTATTTTTAATACTAACGTGGGCGGCTTCCAAATCGGATTCGATTTTGCTACTGAGTTTTAAACGATAAAACAAGCAATCTATTGAATTTAATACGCCTTTCTTGATTAGATTCCTAATGAACTTGCTCCAAAGGAGCAATAATCCTAGGGGGATAATCATGAAACGTTTCTTTATACTTCTTCTATTATTACTACATACTATAGCAAGCGCGGTTATTACCGTGCAAAATTTTCCACAAACAGTAAGTGCTAAGTTATTAGATCGAGCAACGGGAAATTTTTACGTGGGGCTCGCATCGGGAGGCGGAGCAAATACCATCTCGGTGGCTAATCGTCCTGATTATGGCGCAGTGAGTACCTTTAGAGGAATATCAACGGGGCAAGTATTTAGTAGTATCAATGGTATTTATTATCTTGCACTGGCAACAAGCACCAATAATTTAAATGCTAATATAGCAGCAGTGCTTAGGCCCACCACTGGCACCGCTGCCATGGCCGTTGCTGCTTTAAGTGCTAATGGAAAGAAATCAGGAACCTCTAATGATTTACTTGATGCAAGCGGCTTTGCCGGGCAAGATGGAAGACGCACTTCGGGCATTGTAGGCTTAGCAGCAAGCGAGTTTTTTATTTTCCCGGCAGTGCGCCCGTGCGGGGGGAATTTTGGCGCTGATTGTAATGGTGGCATTGCCAGCGTTGCACTCGGCGAAACTTCAAGCACACTCACGTTACAACAAGTTCCGGCAATTCCCGGAGACGGCGGTGTGAAAGCGCAAAAATTAGATCCCACAACTCCTGCAGTTTATATTAACAACTCACCCACTATTACTCCTAATAAAGTAGACATGTATTGGGATGATCGCTTGCAAAGATTATATGCGGGCATTGAGCTTACTACTGATGGGCTGAGTGAAGTAGGTGCCTCTTGTGCCACCGGAACCGGTACCTGCGTGACCGCTCCCAATCCAAATTGCCCTTTTGGCCTCCAATTTAATCCCGCTACACAAACATGCGTTACCTGCCCCACAGCAGGATTTTTTAATCCTATCACCCAGCAATGCCAATTATGCCCAACCGGCACTTTATTTAGCGTCACTGCAGGCCAATGTTTAGCGGCAACCTGCCCGTTTGGACAATTTTTTAATCCTGCTCCAAATACCTTAGCGTGCATCACCTGCCCAGAGGGATTTATCTTTAATACACCAACGCTCACCTGCGCAGTATGCCCGAATAACGGTATTTATGATCCAGCGGTGGGGGCCTGCGTTGCATGTCCCAGCGGCCAAGTATTTTCTCCTGCATTTGGCACATGTGTAGTTCAAAGCGTTGTTTGCCCTAGCGGCTTTAGCTTTTGTCCGCAAACTCAAGGATGCGTAGTAACTATAAGTTGCCCGGCAGGATTTATTTTTGATCCAAGCCAAAGTTGTACCACCTGCGTTAATCAATCATTTATATCGCCTGGCATTGTGCAGGGAGTAAACGCAAACACAACACCTTTCATTCCAACAAGTACCGAAACCTTTGTTCCTCAACCATTTTTAGGATTAAATGGTCCGATTGGTACAGAAAAATCTGAAGAGGAAGTTTTGGATGTCCTTGCTGGTCCTCAAGCACATCCGGCATTACGAGTTCCCGTTCCCTCCGGCGGAAGATCGGTAGTAGTGGGACAAATAGCAAGTGATGGAGCAATTACCTTAAATGCTATCGCTCCTGATTCCGCATTTATGAATGGGGATGTGAATGATCGCATTATCGGAGCTCTTGATACTATCCCGCATACTTTGACTATTCATAAATTACGCGTGATGCATACGAGCGCGGGACCCAGCTATTTAATTGTAATTGGAGGCGATGTTACCTTTGGCGATGGTAATAATACTATTTACGCACTGCCATTGGTGGATCGCTCTGATCCTACCGATCCGGTGCAAGGAACTATCGCAGATAAAAACTCAGCGCTCGTAAATTATAAATTTGTAACGCCCGCAGTGCTTAATTCACAATTGCCCACCGATACTGAAGCACCAGTGCGCGTTGGCACCGGCCCGCTGGATCTGTTACCATCAACATTAATTTCTGATATTGATGTGGTAGGCGATACGGTATTTGTATCGATCAATCATTCACCTTCTATCGGCAACGATGGCGGAATTTTATATTCACAAGCAATGTTTGATGAAAATGGAAAAATTTTACGCTGGACTCCCTGGACTCAAAAAGCGTTTCCTCCCTTTTCTACTTCGAGCTCTCCTATACTTTCTAGTAGCGTAAAATTCTTCTCGCTTGATGCCGTTGTTTCTAAATTATGGGTTATTGATGGCTCTGGGGCCAATGTATTACAAAATACGTGGACCAATACGTATATGAATCCCACGGCACTTCTTGATCGGCTTAATGCTATTCTCACCGGAGCAGCAATTGGGATGCTCGATCTTGATCAATCAACGCGCGGATTCTTGGCAAATAATTCCCGTTATGCTCTTTTTAGTGGCGCAAGAAACGTAATTTTTACTCGCGTGAGCCAATCAACTGGATCTAGTGTAAATAGCGCACAACTTATCACTAACAATTTTTCATTGCCACAGAACTTTTTAATTACTTCACTGCCCAGCGACTCATGCCAGGTTACCGTTCTTGAATATGCGCGGCAGCTAACCGGGACACCAAGCAATTATTTCTTTGCCGGAACGCGCAATGGACTCTATGTATTCTCAAATAGTGGTAACGGATTTGATGTTGCAACGATGGGAGCATTAAACGCTCCGCCCTTTAGCAATGGCAGTTGGCAACTTGCTCCTAATATTCCCGGCTCAGTAGTCGATATTAAAACTACCGGCAATGCACTCTACGTACTGGTTACGAATGTTACCACGGGAAGTACGCTCTATCGCATTCCGTTTCAAACCACGGTTGCAGCAATGTTTGCTCCGGGTAATATTTTTACTATTGCTCAATCAGGCATCGGAACATTTGCAAACATCTTACTATTCAATGGGCTTCAAATTATTTCAACCATGCCCGATGGTTCAACTGAACAGATAGTGCTCACTACGAATAATGGATTGTTTACTTCAACCAAAGCGGGTGGCGTGCAAACGGCAATCTCTGATGCAGATGCGCAATGGGTGTTAAAAGCTGGTACGAACTTTTACTATAACGGTATTGCAAAAATTGATAATGCTTCAATTCCCGTTTCAAGTCCTTCAACCGTATGGCCATTTTATATTGCAGATTCAACCAATACCCGTATTTTTGATCGAACCGTATGGCAACAATTAAATGGCACGCAAGATGCAGGGCCGTTTAATTTTGTGCCGCCCTTCTTTAATAGCATTGAAGCAAATAATCCCTTGTTTGAAACAATACCGCTTACCAGTTATTTCTGGTCGGATGGCGCCCGCCGCATTGGTATCGTTGCCAATATTGCTTCATCATGCGCTCCCGGTCAACTGATTAGTTTGCCCTATGATACACAAGAATGGGATCTTGATAATCCAGAAGAAAATATTCTTTCGGATCCACTTCTTAATCAAACCACCGGCTTTTATTGGGTTAAGCAAATCGGTGTGACGGGACTGTTAATGGCAGGGACGAATAAGGGAATAATTGCATTGGCATAAAATATGAATAAGCCACCATCCCCAGCGTATTCTTTAGCTCTTGCTTAAGATGATTGGCAAGATGATTAAGAGTGCATGAAATTTCTTGATACGCAGGATCGCAAAGCGTTAATTCTAAATAATCGATCATGCGTATCAAGTATTCTAGTTCATCAAAGCTCACTGTTGCTTCAAATTTATATGCATAAATTAACTGCTCAATATAACTTTGCAATCTAATAAGCCTACCTACTAAAAGATCAAGAATCTCATCACATTTTTCATGATTAGCAATGCGATCCTGCAAAATAAGTGCATCGCTATAGGAACGCATACAGGTATCTACCACCACTTTAAATCCATTCAGTGGATATACCTTATGAAATTTACTTTCATGCGCATAGGCGATCATAGTCAAAAAAATCAAAAAAAACAGTATTTTCATAGCAAAACCTCAGACTAAACATTAGACTTCTTTGGAAGCTAATTTTTAATCCGTTCGCCTCGATAGAACCCCTTTAGGGTGAGTGGAGAGGTCTCCATTCGTGCTTCGCACTCCATCGACCCGAACGGGGAGTTGTATTTCAAAGAAATTTATCTAGTTAATTCTAAACTAATCGAAGATAGTAAATAAAGTATTAATAAAAAAGCCCCGGCGTTAACCGAGGCTCTTTTATATTTTTTACTTTACCACATTAAAATGGCAAATCATCTTGGAATGGCGGTTCATCCGCAAAATCAATTTCACCACCGGCATTTGCAGATCCAGCTACTACCGGCGCAACTTTCTTTCTTGGTGCTGCTGCAGGTTTTGCCGCTTCAAAAGAAGTTGCTGCTCGTGGCGCACGGGTTTTGATCTGATCAATGCGATTCATCAACTCTTTTTCCACCGGATTATTTGGATTTAAACCCTGCTCATCCTCCGGGCTAGATTCTGCTTGCGCATTTGATCCTAAGAAGACCACGCGATCAGCCACAATGCTATGCTTGCTGCGTTTTTGACCGTTTGCATCGTCCCAGCTATCAAGCTTTAAGCGACCTTCAACTAAGATCGGTCTGCCTTTTTGCAAATACTGGCGGCAGCTTTCTGCTTGTGGTCCCCATACATCGATATCGATGTAACAGACTTCTTGGATCATATCGCCGCTTGATTTATTTTTAAACTGGCGATTTGATGCGAGGCCTAAACGGCATACTGCTTGGCCTGAAGTTAATTGTTTATATTCTGGATCACGGGTTAAATTTCCCGCCATAATAACGCGATTAAAGCTGCTCATAGGAATCCTTAAGATAATTTTTAAAACTATTTATTTCATTGTAACGAAGAAATTTATTTTCTCAACGCACTTTTACTTTTTATTTTTTGCCGCCAAAACTTCCTGCTTCCAATTTTTCAAAAATTCTCGATGCGCTTGCAAAACATTCTCAAAATGTTGCAGCTCTTTTATATACTGCGTAAGCTCTTGATTAAATTTTTGCAACAATTCCTGCGTAGCCAGGTTAAATAATGCACTTTTATTTTCTTGCATCACATCATCAATCCAACCGAGTCCGGTTGCTTGATTGTGGCCCAGCAATGAATTAAGACGCGCAGAGATGATATTTTCCGGCATCATATTTAGGCATACTTGCTCAACGGTGAGTTTGGATTGCTTCTTTTTTGGCGCAACCACAAATGTTTCTGCATGCAGATTTGCGGCTAATAAAAGTGCGGCGAAAAAAAGTTTATGAATCTCTGTATAAACCATACGCTCCTGCTCCCGCAACGCCGAGGCCACCTGCAAGTAATGCTAAATATCTTCTCTTGTTCCAGCCCCCATTGTAACGACTATCAAGTAGGCCGTTTGCACTTGCGAATCCGCAAATACCTCCACCGGTAACTATGGCTAATGCTGCAGCATACGACTGAAGACTATTCGCAGGCAATTTACCTGAATAGGCATACTGCCCTAAAAGCCCTGCTGCAAGATATGAAGTTGCTCGTAATGCATCATTTCTTGCCTCCCTTTTTACAAATCGTTCTTTTATAAAATCAGAAGATTTTTTTCCTTCATATGCAACAGAATATACATTATCATCGTTACTCATATCTACTTCAAAGCGCTTGAAGGATGAATTCGAACGCTTATTTGCAAGTATATGTCCGCCAATTCCTACTGCACCTGCAGTTCCTAAAATCAATAAACGTTGAGAATTATCCATGGCATTTAAAGAGATTGGCAATATAAGAATAAAACTTAAAAATAATTTATTCATAGATGTTCCTTAAATATACGTTTATGAGTTTCTGTATAAACCATAAACTCCTAATCCAGCCAGCCCTGCTCCGCTCAACAATGCAAGCGTCCCATTTTTCTTTGATCTGCCAACTGCAAATAATCCTCCACCAACTTCTATTGCTAATAAAGAAGCATGAGTTTGCATATTTCTTGCAAGGGCTTTACCGCAAAGAGCATATTGAGCCAATGCACCCGCAAGAAGATATGATGAAGTGCGCATTGCACCAATAAAGAAAGTTTTTCTCTCACGCCATTTATATGCCAACTCATCTGCTCGAGTTAATTCTCCATAGCAATCGTTCAATTCATTTTGGTTCTTTTCCAATGCGCATTTAAGTTGAGCATGCGCCATCGCATTAAGCCATTTGGCAGATTGATGCCCGGCATACCCTACTGCGAGTGCAGAAGTTCCATAAACCAATAAACGCTGGGGATTGTCCATTGCATGTAATGATAGTGGTACCAAAAGAAAAAGACTTAAAAATAATTTTTTCATAGATGTTCCTTTAAAATATTTATTGATTTCTGTGTAAGCCATATAATCCTAATAATCCCAATCCTGCTCCACTCATCATCAATGCTCTATAGCCAAAAGGGATCTTTTCACCGCTATTGTAGTGCAAATACATATTCTTTTTAGCGGCAGATATGCCATACATTACGCCTGCAGCAGCTATTGTCACAGCAGAAATAGTGGTTTGCGTATTTTGTGCAGGTGCATATCCAGAATATGCATATCGCGCTAATAAACTGCTGGCAGTAAATGAAGTAAATCTAATAAGAGTGCTCAAGCCCGATTTAAGCTCATAGTTATTTGCAGCATCTTTATATGCCTGACCCCGAGGAGTCCAACTAAAAGTAGTTCGCCCAAACTCTTTATGAGCATTCTTGAAAATTTTATTAGATAAAGAATGTCCTCCAAATCCAGTGAGCACTGCAGCTCCGCCAAGCAATAAACGATGCGAAGTATTCATTGGATTGTCCATTGCGTTTGCCTTTAATGAGAGTAAGACAAAGATGCTTAAAAATAATTTCTTCATACATGTTCCTTACTTAATAAAATTAATTACTGTGTAGGCCGCACATTCCCAATGCTGCCAGCCCTAAGCCGCCCATAAACCACTTTTTATAGCGAGTATTATAATATGCCAACCCACAGCCCATCTCCCGCACATACATATTATGCCGAGCAACTGCAATTCCGCATATTACACTTCCTGAAATCAGTGCAAGAGAAGAGATAAAAGCTTGGGCATTATTTCGGGGCATATATCCTGTGCATGCGCATCTTGCTATCAAAGTAGCAGCAGCACAAGAGCTCAATTTAAGCACGTTACTTAACGTTACCTTTTTCAGATATTCAATTTTCGCGTTTTTGTAGATCTCTTGCTTCAAAATATTGCGGGTGTTGCCGGGGTGCATTTTAAACTCTTTATCTGCTTGAACTAAAATGCGATCAGCTAACAAATAACCACCAACTCCACAAACCGCTGAAGATCCAGCAACTAATAAACGTTGCGAATCTTGCATTGCAGGTAATGCAAACGGTATTACAAGAAGAATGCTAAAAAGAAGCTTATACATAGATGCCTTTAAAGATGTAAATAAGTTATGCTCGTGCTTGCGCAAAACCAATGCGCAAATAATCAATAAACGTAAGAATCACTAAAGAAGTTACCGCTGTAAGCATCACAAAATAGGTTTTAACCGGCACCCAATGGAAAAAATAGCAGGCGAAGAGCCACGAAATAAAAGCGGTTTGCACAAGGCCCAATGATTTGCCAAGCCATGTTGGCGCTATGGTTAAATGCCCTTTACTTCGATAAATGTAGATCGCTCCAATAATCTGAATCAATTCTTTAAAGAGTACAAGCATCACAAACCAATGAGGAATCGTGAATAATGGTGATTGCGCAAATGATAACGTGCCAAACACCGCAATCATTAGTAATTTATCAGCAAGCGGATCGAGCGCGGCACCTAAAAATGTGCGTTGATTAAATAATCGCGCGAGCCATCCATCAAGCACATCAGTAATACCCGCAACAATAAATAATGCAAAAGCAATATGCCATCGCTGCATAACCATTGCCGCTACAATAAAGGGAATTAATGCAAAACGGGTAAGCGTTAACACGGTAGAAAAAGTGATCTTTTTCTCATGTGCCGGCAAATTTTTAAGTAGAGGAAATGAAAATTTTTTCATGCAAACCTATAATATACAAATGAAAGGTATAACAATGGTGTTTAGTGTATAAGTATTCATGAAAATAGCTAGATTTTAACGTTCGTCCCGACGGAGCACGTTAGTGCGAGTTGAGGGATACGAACGGACTTCTCGACTCAGGATAAATCCCTCGCTCGAAGCGAACGGGGCCGCTAGGCTAAAGCCCCATTTCTATCGGCTTGCATGTTCTTTGCACCCAATATCCCGCTCCATAATCAACTAAGAGCTGCTCATCTTTTTCTATATGCTTATTAGCAATGTATACCATATGCCACGCACCATCAGAATACACAATTACCGATCCTACATTTGGATATGAGCTATGATTGATATATCGAGTAAAATTTCCGGCTTTTCTACCATCTACATAAAATACGGTATTGAAATCGCGGCAATACTGAGGCCCAAATACCAACCATCCATAACTCAACTCGATATCTTTTAATTTATTTTTATGGAACACAATCCCGGTATATTCAGAAATGATCTGCCCTTCTTCAATATCTTCTCCGGCAAACGCACCGTATCCAATTTCCTCACTAATATGCTTTAAATACCATGAGCACTCAGCTCCTTGCGCGAGAAGCTTGCCATATTTTGTTGCAAGCTCTTTTTCGGTAGGATTTAATTGCTCTTCATCAAATTCAGGAAACTTGCAATCCTCTAAATACTCCAGATGATTGATATATTTAAAATCAAATAATGTTAAATCATTCTTGTATAATTTTTTCGAATTACGAGTATTTTGTTTAAGTGATAAAAGTTGATAAAAACGATCTTTAAGTGGTTCTTCTGCTTTCGATTGTTTTTTATTTTTTACAACTTCTTTGGCATCATCTTTTAGATTTACCGTAATTTTAGCTTCAGAATCAAGGCGAGATTTTTTTTCAACTACCGTCTCTTGTGATGAAAGCAGTTTAAGAAATTGACTGTTTTTTTCAGCATGCAGCGAGAAAATACAAAAGACTAAGAGTGTGAGAAGAAAGTGCTTCATGATTCTGATCCTTTTCGTTAAAAAACAAACTTATGAATTAAGTTAGTAATTAACGGGGGCAAAATCAATCCTCCTTCACTTATCCGGGCCTTCAGGCTCGGCAAGTTACGGCGGACAGGCCCACTACCATTAATTTGATATCACGCCTGCGCCAAGACATAAATCATCTTCGTAAAAAACAGCAAATTGCCCCCCAGCTATGCCTTGATCATCTTGGGCTAGGGTAACTAGCCATCTGCCATTTTCTAATTCAACCACGGTGCAATTATGAATGTTTTTGCCATGGCGGAGTTTTACTTGCAGATCTTTTTTAGAAGGGGCAGTTCCGGTTAACCAGTTGCAATCTGATACAATAAACGTATTTCGTTGTTTATCAGATGAGTAATAATCGCGTGAAACAAACACTTTATTAGCAACATGATCTTTAGCCACTACATACCATGGTCCGCCTGCAAGACCAGATCCTTGGCGTTGACCAATGGTATGAAACCAGAAACCTTTATGAGTTCCTAGTTTTTTACCGGTTTCAAATTCAATCATATCGCCGGGATTTTCACCCACATGCGATTTAATAAAATCATTGAACTTGAGTTTGCCTAAGAAACAGATTCCTTGGCTATCTTTGCGCTCTTTATTAGGAAGATCATATTTTTGCGCTAACTCGCGAACTTCATGTTTTTGAAGATGCCCGATAGGAAATAATGCGCGTGCAAGTTGTTCTTGGCTTAAATAAGAAAGAAAATAGGTTTGATCTTTAATGAGATCTGGTGCTTTATGAAGTGAAGAAATTCCATCTTTTTCATAGACCTGGGCATAATGGCCCGTAGCCACTTTATCGTAGCTTGAGTCGATATGGTTAAAAAACATACCAAACTTAATCCGTTGGTTGCACAAAACATCAGGATTTGGCGTTCTTCCGGCTTTAACTTCTTGCATGGTATAGGCAACCACATGATCCCAGTACTCTTTTTGCAAAGAGACTACCTTTAATGGCACATCCGCCTGTTCGCACACCGCGCGAACATAGGCAAGATCCTCTTGCCACGGGCAAGTGCCCAAATAAGAAAGTTCATCTTCGAGCCATATTTTAAGGTAAAAGGCGGTGAGCTCATGGCCCTGCTCTTTTAAGAGCCGAAGGGCGACTGAACTATCCACGCCACCAGAAACAAGAACTGCTATCTTCATTTATAATTTCTCATTGTAAATAATGCATTATAAATATCAGATTACGGATTTTTCTTTAATTTACAAGCTAAAATGGCTTTAAATAGCTATTTTGGCCGGTAACGGCAGGTTACTGAAAATAAGAAATTGACAACTTATTATGTCGCTTCTTACAAGCAGCTATTTTTGTTACTTCTGAAAACGGAGGTTTTAAGGGCTCTTCTGGAATTTCAACAAGCCCGATCAAATGGCAATCTATTGAATTAAGTGGATCAGTTACTCCGGCATCTATCAATTTTTTAATAAATTCCGCGGAAAATTCTCTATTGCGAAGCGCATGAGTTAAAATTGTTTGGCGAATACAATCACCAGTTTCTAGATCAATCTCATCGTAAAATACTTCATGCAACGATACATCATATTTATTAATGCACGCACCGCTTTCATACGCTTTATATACCGCCTCTAAATGCTTTACCGAGCTCAGATCTTTGCGATAACGATATATCATGGCCGAAATTGAAAATGTTGAAAAAAATAGAGCAAAACTCAATGCCACGGTATATTTTTGCATAACAATCCTTGTTTATATATTGATTATTGAATAAATTTCACGGACGCGCTGATACCATTTTTTGTTGTACCAACTTAAAAGCTTCGTTTTTTTTCGTATTGTTAGGATCTAAATAGGCCACTGCACCCATGTCTAGTAATGCCTGGGTAAGCCCAAGATGATTGGCTCTCACCGCATGCCAGAGTGGGGTATAGCCTACGCAAGATTTCTCTTCTAATGAGCATCCTGCATTTTTTAATATGTTTATACATTTACCATAAAATTCCAAGGTATCTGCGCGTCGGGTATTTGGTTTAGGCCCCTGAATTTCATCCCCACTTAAATAACGGTTAATGGTTGCCATCAAGATGGGCTCTTTTCCGATTTTTACACGTGCGACTTGAGCACCTCGCGCAGTTAACACTCGTAATAGCTCATTATTATGCGAGGTAACTGCATGCCACACAGGCGGAACTCCTGCTTGATCAGGTTTATTTACATCTAGATCAGGGCGATTATCCAACGCGATCTGAATAATGCGATGCAAATTAGTAACTCCTCCCGGAATCGTTATCCCTTCAATGAGAAGAGTTTTTCCACCTTTCAAACAATTATTAATGAGCCCTCCTGGAGGCGCACATCTTACTTTTTCAAGCCATTTGCCTATCGGTGCTTGAGCAAAATGTTGAGGCCATTGAGTAGTAGGCGATTGTGATACATGAGCAAAAAAAGCTTCATCCGGAGCAGGATTTAAAATCATTGCATGAGTATTCATGGTAAGTGGTAGGCAAAGCAATAAAGAGACTCTCAAAATTTTCATATTTTCCTCGATAGTAACGTGATAGTTTCTTAATAAAATTGCGTTTCAGTATAATAAAAAACAGAGAAAAATATATTTTTACATGCATAAAGCCCGCATCTTTTAAAATGCAGGCTTTATATTTTTGGGGATTTGCTTATTGTCTTTCAAGAACAAAGTTGTCGTTAGCATCAAGACTCAAAACATAAGTACCCGGCTGTTGAATTTGAATTTGTGAACCATTAAGAGTCAAATTAATAGTTGAACCCCATATACTCGTAGACTTAAATCCTCCGGAAGGAAGCTGTTCATCTGTTCCAAATCCTGAAGAAAGTAATGCCATGGTATGAGCAGGAATATAACCACCGCTACTTGCAAGTTTATTTTTAAAATCCATTCCTGAGACATATCCATTCAAGGTCGTAGAAACACGCCACGTGAGTGGTTCATTAAGGGTATTGTTGATTATTAAATCACCTATTTGAATACCTCGATTCATCGCACCAGCGGGGCGAATTTGCGGATACCCGTGATTCGTGGATAGTAACGGATTACTTATTATTAAAGCACTTATCGCCATAAGTGAAATTATCAATCTCTTCATTAGTTCTCCTTATTTATTTATTGCCGTTCTAAAACTAAATTTCCGTTAGCATCAAGACGCAAAAGATACGTGCCCAGCTGTTGAATCTGAGTTTGCAATCCTCTGCCACCGGTTGTTCTGTTAATCGTCAAATTAATAGTTGATCCCCACGTATTAGCATTCAAAAAAGTTCCTGAAGAAAGCGCCCCTTGTTCATTGGCAGGGATATAGCCACTCATACTTGCATTACTATTGCTAATAGTTCCTATGCCCGGAATCGCGCCATCTAATCTCATAGACACGTGCCATTGTATTGGCTCATTAAGGGTATTATGAATGATTAAATCCCCTTGCTGAACTCCTTGATTTATCACCATGGCAGGCCGTCTAAATGGATAATTTCTGGTCATCGCTACTAAGGCATTACTAACTACTAAAGCACAAAGTACCGCTAAAGATATTATGATTTTTTTCATAGCTTTCCTGTTTTTACAGTCCCATTCATGATTTATTGAATTTTTAACCTGTAAGTTATTAAAATTCCAATATAGCAGGCCTCCGCCACTACCCTATTTTATCAAATTCCCTACTTCAAATGCAACGATAATTTCACCCAGAAAATCTTTGCAAAATCCATAATCCCTCAATAAACAACCAATTTTTCGCAATCATGACTGGTGAAAAAACAGCAAAACTCTTTTTAACTTTGAGCGCAATCTATGGTATAGTAGGCAGAAATGCCTAGAAATATACTTAAAAAAGCAAAAAATATAAGAACGCAATGAATCCAATTTCGCATATCAAAACGGCTTTTTCAGCCTATTTACAAAAAACTTTTTCTATTACTGAGCAACAAGCACAATCCTGCAATTTTACGCTCAATGTTGAGCCTAGCAAACAAGAATTTGGCGATTTAAGCACCAATGCAGCCATGGTGCTGGCCAAGGCGCTCAAACGCAATCCAAGAGATGTAGCACAAGAAATTACCACCAATTTCCAACATCCGTATATCAGCAAACTAGAGCTTGCAGGCCCCGGATTTTTAAATGGCTGGTTTACCCCAAATGCAATCAATGATCTGGCCACCGATTTAATAACTAAAAAGCGCAGCTTTTTTGCACTTGATGAAGATGTACCAAAGCACCGTTATGATCTTGAATTTGTGAGCGCCAATCCTACCGGCCCGCTGCATTTAGGCCATGGTCGAGGGGCTATTATTGGCGATGTGCTGGGCAATATTTTAAAATTCTTAGGCCATCAAGTAACCAAAGAATTTTATATTAATGATGCGGGTAATCAAATCAATAAGCTTGGCCTTTCTTTTAAAGTTCGCTGCCAGCAAGCATTAGGCATTCAAGCAGAACTTCCTGAAGAAGGCTATCGCGGTGAATATCTGCTGGAGTTAGCAGAACAGTGCATCAAAGAAAACGGTAAAGATATTTTGCAAAACTCAGACTCATTCTTTGAAACCTATGCCAAAAATCATTTACTGGAAAAAATTAAACAAACACTTGAAGATTACGGCGTAACCTTTGATGTTTGGTTTTCTGAGAAAACCTTGCATGAAGGCGGGGATATTGAACGCGCAATCAAGGTGCTTCAAGAGCACAACTTCATCTATGAGCATGAAGGAGCATTATGGTTTGCTTCTACCAAGTTTGGTGATGACAAAGATCGCGTGATAAAAAAATCATCGGGCGAATGGACCTATGCTGCCGCTGATATCGCCTATTTACTCAATAAATCTAAACGAGGTTTTGATCATTTAGTAATGGTATTAGGCCATGATCATCATAGCTATGCCGTTCGCTTGCAAGGCATCCGCCAAGCATTAGGCTTGGATCGCATTGATTTAGCCATAATTCTCTATCAATTAGTTACCATGAAAGTGA
>CAYMRF010000027.1:0-18663 GCA_964392765.1 uncultured Pseudomonadota bacterium | reverse complement strand
CACAGGGCTCGATGATAACTTCTTTGATGTTATCAGAAAATGGAGAGCCGAGGGGAGACAAATCACTATTAATTTGCGTAACAATCCAATTTCTGAAGAACAAAAAACAGAAATACAAGATAAATGGGATAAAGCGATCAATACGTTGCCTGAGCGCTTGTATAATGAGTCAGGCAATGGATTATTACATCGATTGAATACGCCAAAACCAATCTTTCCAATCCTTGCATGGTCGGCTTTAAGCGCATATGTAGGTTACCAATATCCTAATTCGTTTGTTGGACTGACGATGTCCGCATCGTTGACCGGATCTTTCACGTCATCTTTTTTACATGCGCGTAATTTAGATACTGAGTTTGGAAACTTTTCACAGTTAGCAGCCTTAGCCACACCACTTATTTCAATGGCAATCGCGCCAGATGTAATTAGGAAATATTTAAATACTCACGTAACAATAAATTGGGATCCCGGTTTTGTTAAAGGCATGGCCCAGCTGCTTGGGGGCGTGCTTGCTGGCCCAGCAATCGCATTTGGTGCTCATCACTTAAAAAAAGCAGCTATTCTGGCCTTTGCCCGCATGAATCATCCGGGAATTAAAAATTATGATGCAATCTGGCGTGCAAATAAGTCAAAATTATTGCTCTAAATTCCCTCAAGCAATACTGCACGAGCGAGCGCTGCTTCTAATCCAATCATATGCAGTGGCAAGCAGCATAAGAAATATTTGCCTTGTTTTACCGCATTCAAACGCAAGCCTTCAACAATCGTAATATTATGCTCAAACAATGCGTTATGAGTTGCGTGCGCGCCAATGCCCAAATAATCGATGCCCACGGCACGCACTTTGCGTTGCGCTAATAATTGCGCACCCGAAATTTCTAAATTAATAAAATGAGGTATAAATTTATCAGTCGGTTGCGTGGCACTATTAGTTGTTTTGAATAAAACAATATCGCCGGCACTAATATCTAAATTTTCCAGGTGATCACGCGTAATGCTATCGCTCACGGTACTCATATCAAAAACTTTGCATGGCCCGATGATACTCGATAGTTCAATTTGATCAATTGTTTTGCCATCGCGCATAAAATGGGATGGTGCATCAACATGCGTGCCAGAATGTGAACTTAAGGTTATAACGCTTTCACGGGCATTATCGGTATCTATTGATTTTACCTGTTCAAAGTGTATTGTTTTTTTATCTTTGTAAGCTGTTGTTGCAGTGCTGATCGGCCAGCTGATATCGTAAATTTTCATAAGTATCCTTAGTACGGTTTTCGCTCAACACGATGCCCGCCAAAAGCATTGCGCAGCATTTGAATCAATTTAGTAGCAAAATTCCCACCATTCTTGCGGGATTCAGCACGAACCTCTAATGATTTTTCAATCACGGGAACCGGAACATTATTTTTTTTAGCATTTTCCACGGTCCATAATCCAGTACCGCCTTCTTGAATCTTGCCATCAACGCTTGCAAACATCTGATCTTCTTTAAACACGTCCTTGGCCAACTCGAGCAACCACGAGCGAATCACTGCGCCATTCTGCCATAATTGTGCAATCTGTTCTAAATCAAGATCAGCATAATCCCCTTCACGCAGTAATTGAAAGCCTTCTGCATATGCTTGCAACATGCCATACTCAATGCCATTATGAATCATCTTTACATAATGCCCGGCTCCTGATGGCCCTACATGCGCATATCCATTTTTTGCAGCAATTGCTTTGAGCAATGGCTCGATTTTTTTATACGCTTCTAAGTTACCGCCCAGCATCAAGCAAAAACCATCTTTCAATCCATGAACGCCGCCGGAAGTGCCGCAATCAAGAAAGTGAAATCCTTTAAGTGCAAGCTCTTTTGCGCGCCGCACCGAATCAGTAAAATTACTATTACCACCATCAACGATGATGGTTCCTTTTTTTGCTGAATGCAGAATATGCGCAATCGTTTCATCAACAATTTTACCGGCAGGCACCATAAGCCAAATCACATCTGCCTCAGCAGCTAGCGCATCCGGAGTTTCATAGATTTGAATTCCAGACTTTTGCATTTCTTGTTGCGTCGCAACATTCGGATCATATCCTAAAACGCAATAACCCGCACGCATCACGCGATGCGCAATACCCGCGCCCATTCTGCCAAGACCAACAATTGCCAATTTCATTATTTTTTTTCTCCTGCTTTAGGCAGCTTGATCCACCGCATGCCATGCTTACCTTCAAACTGCGTTTTCGATTCTTGCGGCCCCATCGATCCTTTTGCATATTCATAAACAGATGGCTTGAGCGCTCGTACCGAATCAATAATTTTCCATGCATATTCAATCTCATCAAATCGCACCGAAACCGATTGCTCACCTTTTAAAATCTCTTCAAACAATGTTTCATACGCTTCAGGTTGGTTAACGCCAAATGCCTCATTTGCAAACGTCATTTGCACGGGCTTTACTTCATTATTTTTACCCGGAACTTTTGTATTAAGCGTAAGTGCAAAGAGAGGATTGGGACTAATCTCGATGGCAAGATAATTGGTTTCACTCGGGCATGCTTTTGAGAGTAAACAATCTACATGTTTAAATTTAATGTAAATGGCAGTCTCTTTTTTATCTAAACATTTACCAGTCTTTAAATAAAATGGCACGCCGGCCCAACGGGGGTTTTCAATACGCAACATTACTTGTGAAAATGTTTCTGTTTTAGAATCAGGCGCAACGCCCTTTTCTTGTTGATACCCTTCATACTGCCCAAGTAGCGCATCTACCACTTTTACTTTTTGCAATACGCGTGCACGTTGCTCACGAATATGCTCGCCCGTTAATTTTTCGGGCGACTCCATGCCAATGAGCGCGACTAATTGCATCATATGATTTTGCATCACATCAGCAAGCGCACCATATTTATCATAAAAAGGCCCGCGATTATCGATACCACTTTCTTCATCAAAAACAATCTGCACCTGATCAATGTAACGATTGTTCCAAAGGGGTTCGAATACGATATTAGTAAATCGCACGAGCGCAATGTTGCCCACTAATTCTTTGGTGAGATAATGATCGATCCGGAAAATCTGACTTTCATCAAAATGCTGCGCGATGCATGCATTTATTTCTTGAGCTGATTCCAGATTGTGGCCGAATGGTTTTTCGTAGACGATACGTTGCCATATTTCTTTTCCGTTCGGGTCGATGGAGCGCGAAGCGCGAATGGAGACCTCTCCACTCACCCCTTTCAGGGGTTCTATCGAGGCGAACGGGTTCCCCGTTCGTGCTGAGCCTGTCGAAGCATTACTTCTTTTCACTAAGCCTGATTTGGCCAGTTCATTGGTAATAGTGCAGTAAAAATAAGGAGCCGTTGCGCAATATACCAAGCGATTGCCCGAGAGCTTTGCTTTCTTTTCTTGCATCGCAACAAACTTTGCAAGTGCAGCAAAATCGTGCTGTTCAGAAAAATTCATCGGTAGATAAGAAACACGATCGCCAAACTCTTGCCATTTTTTTTCATCACGAGGCTTCACAAACTTTTTAGTATTTTCAAGAAGTTGCGTTGCAGTAATATCAGAAAGCGCTGCACCGATAATAATAGAATTACCAAGTTTATTTTTTTCAAAAAGGGTATAAAGCGCGGGGAAAATTTTGCGTGTTGCTAAATCGCCGGTAGCTCCCAACAAAATTATTGCACAATCATTCATTCGCCAAAATCTTTCTGGTCTGAGTTTTATACATTTCTACCTGCGGTTGATTAAACGCATTTACCTCCAACAAGTGCGCGAGCATAATAATCTGAGCCATTCGGGTTTGCAATACTTGGCCAAGAGAAAACGCATTTTTGTGAGGCAGCTCAATAATAATAAAAGGCATCTTATTTTCGATATACGCCTTCTTAGTGCCTTCGTAAATCGCTTTCATAATCGATGCTAATGATTTGCCTTGTAAGTGGGGCACCAGATTTTCATACTCGTCCATCACAGGAACTTTTACCTCATGGTGCGGGCGCGCAACACTTAAGAATGTAGTCACCTTATCATTGGGCCCTCCAAAAAAGAGCTGTCCTACTGAATGCAGATCGGTGCTTCCTATTGATACCATCGGCGTGATGCCTTTGCCATCTTTACCAATACTTTCGCCCAGCAGTTGGCGATACCATTTGGCGATCCCTTCCAATGCATCATCAAATACAAAAATATTATGAATATTTTTTCCATGCTCATAGTTATAGGCGATCACGCTCGCACTGGTTGCTGATGCATCATAGTTGGCAGCCTTTGCACCATTAATCAATTCATCAATATCAACTTGAGCGAAACAAAGTGGCACTAATCCAACAGCAGAGAAGACCGAAAATCTACCACCGATATTTTTTGGAATCGCAAACCGATCAAATTTTTGCTCGCCGGCGATATTCCATAATGGAGAGCCCTCATCGGTAATTGCGATCACGCTTTCATGATAATTATTGGGATGATATTTTTTAAGAAGCGCTAAAAAGCACTCAAAATTAGCAATTGTCTCAGTAGTGGTTCCGGATTTACTAATTACGGTGATCAAAATGTGCCGTTTATTTTGCATTGCATGTTCTGCTTTTTGCAAAAGTGCATGCATGCGATCACTATCTACCGTATCGGCAAAATAAAGCGGGAAATGAGGATGGCCTTCTTTACCGTAAATCGCCTCATACACCGCTTGGGTTCCTAAATTTGAACCCCCAATGCCCACCACAATCATCATGGCTGGATTATGCTTTTTTTTGATTTCAATCAAAGACTTGATTGAATCAATATTTTTTGAATCATGCAAAATAGTAGCAATCTCAAGTGTTGGCGCTTTTTGTATCAACGACTTTAATTGTTCTCTCTTTTTTGAAAGCTGATCAGCCGGCACCATGCCATGATCAAAACAGATAAAAACGTTATTCATTTAAATATCCTTAGATGTATTGTTTGATATAAGCATAATAGAAAAGGATAAAAAAAGAGATTATTAATTGGTGTTCTGAAACGCCTAATTCAGCATATGCGTTTAATTTCTTCCATGCGTGGATTTTATTTCTATCTCTGAATCGCTAGAAAATTTTTCCCTATAATAACTGGTATACGGCTGAAGCAATCTATAAATTTTTTTGCTTTGTTCATATTTTAAACGCTGATCCGGATACTTAGCCGCTTTACGTTTATTCTTTTTTCGCACATCTATGGCTAATTTAAATATATCGGGATCCAGAAGATGACGAGTCCCCAAATCCACCGTATCTTCAAGTTCATTTATCAAAGTTTCGACTTTTTCTACATTCTGGCTTTTAATATATACGCGCATAAATGCATTAATAAGATCTTTTTTGCCCTCATACGAAAGCTGAGAAAGATTCAATGGTTGCGATAAAATTTTATCAAAAGTCACCACCGCATATGCTTCCAGCTGCTGGACAGTAGTAGCCCTTGGAGCCGGAGCACGTTGCATACTCAAGCAATTCAACGTTATGAGGGCCAAACAAATGCTCTTTTTCATGCCGAATTCTCCTTCTAAAAATAGTAAAAATAAAGCTATCGCCTATGCTACCTATCTAAAAAATTGATGCAAGTCTCGCTTTGGCCTTCCCTCACCAACAAGCATTTTCAATCTGAAATTATAAGGCCGCCAATCTTGCCTTTCTTAAAGTTTTCTATCTGGAGAATCACTTTAAAAATTAAATTGACAATCATCTCAATTATACTATTCTAGAATACGGGTCAATTGTTCAAATAAACCTGTGATTTCTATCGCATCCAGCTGAGTCTGGAGCGATGGCTGGCATAGGGAGGGGTTATGTTTAAGACATTTTTCATGCATGCACGGTTACTGCCAATCCTCGGCGTAATTTTGTTGGCTTTACCCGGCTGTAAACAACCGGCATACACCCCCAAATCTCTTCAAGAAATTCGATTAAAAAATACCTCATCGCAAACTCAAAACAATGTAGTAGTACATTGCAAGCTTCTCACTAAGCAAGAAACTCATCTGCTTTTTGATGGCAGAGGCAGCAGGTTATTGCACAAACGCAAACCAATCTATCCTCTTTACTTATATATTGAAAACAATACTCAAAAATCACTCATTCTAAATCCCGCTAATATTCAATTAAAGATGATCAATCCTGAACTGGTGGCAGAGCGGCTTTACTCTCACACCTCCCGCAGAATCATCGTGCCACTTATTGTTGGTACCTTCGGCGCGGGGGTCACTTTCTTAGCTGCAGCCTATATCAGCATCATTGGCGCAATCGGCTCTTTTCCTATCTTAATTAAGAGCGGATACGCAGGCCTGGGCCTTTCTGGCCTTGTAGCTGCCACCACTCCCTATATTTGTTATCAACAGGGCAACACTGCCTTAACCACTAATAGGGCCATTTATGAAGATGTAATGAATAAATCATTACATAAACCGGCTATCATTGAACCGGGCCAGTCTCTCAAAACGCTCTTATTTGTGCCGCACAAATGCTATAACTCATCGTTTAATATGCGGTTAGTTGACGCAGCTTGCCAACAACCGTTACGGTATGATATAGCAATTGAAGAAGGAGAATCGTTATGCAAAAATTAATTAAACTTTTATTAGTGATTACTCCCTTTCTTGGCTACTCTTTAGCACACTCAAATAACGTGGTGTATCTCTTTGCACATGGGCTCTATGCCAATCAAAATTTGGCCCATTATTATGCGCATGTTCCTACTATTATTAGAGAAATTGAAAATGATCAATTACATGCATACACCAAATCCGGGTTTAAGCACACCTGGGTATTGCAAAATCCAACCGATGATATTTTCTGGATTATCCAAAATCCACTTCATACCTTTAATTTTCCTGATGCCGTGCGCGGGTTATTTGATGGAGCTCAAACAAGTTTAGCGCAAGAAAATGAGATCCAAACGCTTGCTAATGAATATGAAAAAATAAAAGAAAAAAAGATTGTACTCGTGGGCATGTCTCGCGGGGCTTCCACTATTCTTAACTTTTTAGGCACACGCGTATCAAACGCGATTGCGGCCGCGATAGTAGAATCTCCTTTTGATTCTATTCTTGAAACATTAGACACTCTTTGCAAATTGGCAGGCGTGAGCTGGATTCCTATGGTGATCCGCCATACCTCTCCTAATCTTCTTTTTAGCAAATATGATGCAAAAGGCATATTTCCTATTAAAGTAGCGCACAACATTAGTAAAGATTTACCTCTTTTCATAATTGCCTCATTGGAAGATACCTTCATTCCTGCAGCCCATAGCGCATCAATCTATTTTAAGTTGCTAGAACATGGCCATCAAAATGTTTACTTGCTCTTGCTCAATAAAGGCACCCATGGCTATTTATTAGAGAATGATGATGCCCCTCTTTATTTCAACGCGGTTCATTCGTTTTATAAAAAATACGATTTACCCCACAATGCAACCTTTGCAGCGCAAGGTGACGCAATTCTGGCGCAATGCCAACCTTCAAAAAAGATTGTTGATGAAGCATTAAAAAATAAGAAAACATTCATTCAACGATAACTACCTATTTGGAGGAATTTTAATGTTATCAAATCGTTTACCACTATTAGTATTACCGCTCATACTTTTGCTTCCTGGATGCGCAAGCTATCAAACACATCAACTTAAAAATTTAGCAACTGAGACTGCTCAATATGAGCAAATCAATGAACAAATTACCGTGCGGGTCTATCAATTAAATAAACGCGATGCCAACAAGCTATTTGATGGACGTGGATATTATCTTTTTTCAAAGAAAAAAACCTATTATCCAATACAAATAACAGTATTCAATAAATCAAATGATCCCGTGATTTTATTACGTGAAAATATCACTCTTTCTCTGGCGCCCAAAGAAGCCATAATCAAAGCAATGGAATATGATGTTGCTGCACGCACAGCAATCCCCGCAGCCCTCGGGGTTTTAGGTGTACTTGCTCGAATCGCCGCGGGTAGCGATTCTCATTATGGCAATTGTGCAACTACGGTAGATTCAGTCGCAATCGGTGCAAGCTCTGCTGCAATCGCTGCTGATCAAAATACTGCTTCAAAAAACGCTAATACATTATTAGCAGAAGATGTTGATACAAAAATGCTTTCAAGCGATGGTTTAGTCATCAAATCATTCGATAAAAATACAACTCTCATTTTTGTTGAGGACAATAATCTCAATAATCAGTTCACTATTAATCTGCAGCGTGCAAATGGAACTTTGATACCATTTGAAGTGCAAATTTAAGGACTTCATGAAACAAAATAAATCTTTCATTTTTTCAATGCTATTACTTTTATTCGCATCTATTTTTTTGACCGCAAAATCAAACTCTGCTGAAAAATGGAGCCTCTATAAAGATGCTACATATCAAAAAGAGATTATAAAACGATATGCTAAGCGCCATGCACTGGCAGGATTGTATAGCGGCATGTTCACAGGAATCTATGCGTGGATAGACTCGCTTGATGGTAAAAATGAAAATTGGAGCAAATCAGACTATTTTCGTTTATGGTTTTTTATGACCGTATTTTTCTCAGGCACGAGAATAGAAAATACGTTAGATATTCTCTGATTAACTTATCGATTCACAAGGCACTCAGCAATGGGTGCCTTTTTTATTTTAGTAGGTTGCAAATCAATAAAATATCATTACATTTAGAGAAATATTTTTTTAACTTCACGCAAAGGCTACATTATGAAATTCAATCGCACATTTATCATCTTCACATTACTCTTTGCATTTTCATCATCACCAATTGCAGCAAATCAACAAACATTGTTTGGCAATCTTACTAAAAAAGAAGTTGCTCACGAATGCGTAAAAAGTTTGACATTTGCAGCATGTTATAGCTTCATATTCACCGGCTCTTATGCTTTGGGAAGCTATATAGATGGTACAAATCCCAACATGAATACAAAAGATTATCTGAGACTCGCATTGAACTTAGCAAGCTTTTTTGTAGGTATGGATTTGGGAGCCTATCTTTTCGGCAAACATTCTTTACACACCTTAATACACAATAACCGTGCTGAGCCAGAAGTTATGGGATATGAATCATATGCAATCGGCAATGTTGCTCTTCACAATGATTCAGCAATTGGAGAATCCCCACTTACAAAAGAGTTAACTGCACAATCCCTCTAGCATCATATATTCAGCCGCGCCATAAAGGCTCACGTTATAATCGGTGATTACGTAGATGGGGATCTGCTTGATGAGTTCTGCTTGTTTACCGCAACTAAAAAACTCTTGTTTAAATGCCGGCAGTTGGAACATCTCTAAATTTTTTGCAGCGATTCCACCGGCAATATAGATGCCGCCAAGCGCGAGAGCATCAAGCGCAAAATTTTTAGCGCAACGCGCATAAAAGGCGGTGTACCATTCGAACGTTTCCCAGCAGTAGTGATCTAAGAAGCGGCTTTTAAATATTTCATCAGGCCGTGGGCCGTGCACGCTTGCTTGTTTACTCACTTTATGATTCTCATTTGAATGGCGCAGAAAATGGTAAATTCGCTGAATGCCATTGCCAGAAAGCACATCTTCCCAGGAAATATTGCAGCTCCAATTTTCATACTTTTGAATATATTTAGCTAAATCTAATTCGCGTTGATGGAGTGCCACAAAATCTGCGTGCCCGCCTTCTGAAGCGATTGGCACATATCTATTCTTTGCATCATTATAAAACATAATGCATTTGCCTAATCCCGTTCCTGCACCAATAATTGCTTTGTGCGCATGCTCGCGCGCAGTTCCTTGGTTTACTGCAACCAAATTTTTTGGATCAATGCGAGAGATACCATAGCCAATTACTTCAAAATCATTTACTAATACTGCACATTCTAAATTTGCTTTTTGTATGATCTCTTTGGTATCAAGTGCACTATTTAAATTAGTAGGCTTCACAAATGTGCGATCTTGCGAAATGGGTCCTGCTGCAGCTAAGCATGCATGCTTGAGTGTGATATTATATTTATCTTTTACGTAGGCTACTACTTCGGCAATAAGATCTGCAAAATTAGTAACCTCTTTGCTTTTTGCATGCAGCGATAGGAGAATTTGATATTTATTATCCAGCAACTGAAATATACCAAAATTACTATTGGTGCCGCCAATATCACTCACTAAAATTGCTTTCACATGCTCTGGCACATGCGCTACATAGATAACTTCTCTTAATGGCATCATAAAAAACTCATTATTAATGGTTAGGAAGGCACTCATCATGTATATAAAAAAAAGCAGATAAAATGCAATAAAAACCCCATCTAAATATCTAGTAACCTATAAGCCAAAAATATCTGGATCTGAGCAACCCACAATAAGAAAACCTGGCGCTCTTTGACACCCCATCAATAATTTCTACCTGTAACAATTCAAGAAAAAATAGCCACTCTTAACCCCTATTTATACCTGCAAAATTGACAATAAATTACTATCTGATATTATAATGGTAAAGCTAAAGATTTTTTGGAGGTTCTATGAAAATCAAAGCACTTTTATTCGGACTTTTAACTCTAACGGGCTCTGTTTTGGCAATGGAACCAATCGAACCCATTGCTCAACCGCCAGCCCCCTCAGCTCCTGAAACGGACGTACAAAAAAGAGCCAGAACAAATACCATAGATTTAGATAGCCAATGTATGGTCTGCATAGAAGAGGCCAAAAAAATCCCATCAGAAGAACTCAGACTCACCAATTGTTGCCATAATTTTATGTGCAAACCCTGTGAAGATCAGATTCGTAAAATCGCGCAAGCTAATGCAGATCAATATGCCACAGCTGAAGGCCAAATACAATTTATTCAACAAAATGGCTATGCCCCCAAAGATCAGCTCAAGGCACTGTGTCCGACATGTAAAGATGATTTGAGGACACGGTTAGCATCTACCCAACAACCTTTGAAAGTTATTGATATCATCGGCACCAAATTTACCTTAGAACCTAAGCTTGCTGCAGCATTGCTGAAATGCAGTTTAATTTTAAAGGCTTATGAATCAAATGGGGGCGTTTTAGATTTTTCAGGAATTAGTTATAAAAAATATGCCTTCTTAACCCAAGATTATATTGTACGTTTGGCGCAAATAATTGATGATCCAGAAAAAGGACGAAGCGAATCGATAGAGCAAGATTTAAAAATGTTTGAAATCGCTCATTATTCTGGCGCACCAAACAACATTCTTTTTATTATCGCTAATGAATTATGGCCACTCATGCAAGATCAAGTTAATGATGCCAAAGAAACAAAAGAATATAAAAATTATGTGCGCGAACTTGCTCGCCCACATTTATCATCCCCAAGACATTTTTTGAAATATTTACAAACAAATCACACCGCCTCAAATTTTTGCCGTGAACATTGTATAGAGGGAGTCAGCCCATTAATAAAATTACATTTTTCATTGATAAAACATTTAATGAAAAGAGCGCCTGGAAGCGGCTGGTATAAATATAATAATGAGGAATGGTATGCTAACTATCCATTCTACACCTTAGATGGAATTACTGAATTACTAAAACATTTGGGAGTAAACGTCCAAGCAAAAGATATACTATACAAAAATTGGTCTCTAGATTTAAGTGGACATCGGCTTGAAATATTTTCATGCGATTTCATGACACATATTGATACCTTGGATCTTTCAAATAATAATATTAAACAACTTTGCGATACGCAACTTGCGTATACAGATCGCCTTCCTCACAAAATAATTCTCAATAACAATCCAATTAACTCAATTGAGAATAGCTTCTTTGAGGCATTGAGAAGAACACGAGCTACTCGATTTCATTATTTGGAAATTTCACTTGAAAATTGCGGCCTCAGCAATGAACACAAACAAGAGATACGCAAGAAATTTCATAAAGCGACAACCACTATTCCAGAACGTTATTTAAATGAAAATAAATTTTATAAATCATTTGCAACTGCCGGCTGTTTGGCGGGTACCGCAGCATCTTTATATGGTTGCTATAAACTTGCTAACTATACACCAAAACTTATGAAGGGAATTTCGATAGGCACTGCAACGACCTTAGGAGCACTCATCGGAACTCTGCGAGAATTATTTACTAGTAACCCTTCTAATGGTGTTTCTGTTCCATGGATGTGCTTTGATAT
This sequence comes from uncultured Pseudomonadota bacterium, assembly GCA_964392765.1. Classification (GTDB taxonomy): domain Bacteria; phylum Babelota; class Babeliae; order Babelales; family Vermiphilaceae; genus BTUB01. The sequence continues at coordinate 6,548 of CAYMRF010000027.1, read as the reverse complement.
TGCAGCGGGCGCAATAGGCTCATATTTTGGATCAAAAGCATTATATAATTACCAACCGGGATTAACAAAAGTACTTCCAATGGCAGTTGCTGGCTTGGCCGGAGCAGCTTCTGGAGCAATTGCAGGATTGACGGGCGGCACTATTATAGCCAACTGCCTTGCCAAACTTTCTCATCCAGAGATCAACATGTATTATCGTGGCAATCCATCTCATGAAGAAGCATGGCGTAATGGTAAATATACTATTAAATTATAAAATGAGACGATTTAAAATCAAAGATTAAGGTTATCAATAGATTTGACAATTCATGCTGGCAAGCAGTATTTTGAAACAACAAATAAAAATCAGGAGCCAGTTTATGAAATTTCGAATACCATTTTTTGCTTTACTTGCATGTTTCTTATTTACTCAACCAATTCTTGCGGATGCAGAATTAGAACCAATAAAAGGTAAAATTTTTAGACCGGGAAATCCCGAAAATTTTGAAATGATGCTTCAGCGCTATGATATTATCTTAGTAGATTTTTTTGCAGACTGGTGCGGGCCCTGCAAAAGCATGCACAAAGTGATTGAATCATTGGCACAAGACAGGGATCTGGATGAAATTTTATTTATAGAGGTTGATACTGACGCACAACGCGTGCTTTCAAACCAATACCGGATTTCAACCCTACCAACCATTATCATTTTTGTGGATGGTAGACCGCTGCGAACCTTATATGGGTATCAAGATAAGAAGAGCTTAAAGCAAATATTGCTTCAAGCTCTCCGAGAATATCGCGCTGATTAAAACTTATGCTGGTGGAAGCGTGATGTTAGTTCCTGGGATAGTTGTTCCTGTTGGAATAAACTTATAAAGCGCAAAAGCAGCAGCCGTTGCTAAACTTAAAACGTTAAAGAAAATACTCACTTTTTTTTGAGTTCGCTCAGAAGCTCCCTGCGCTGCAAGTTCTGATCGTACCAATTTTTCCAATTCGCTTAAAGAGCTATCAATTGCGGTATTGATAGGATTTTGAGAACTACCATTCTTGGGCGAACTTGTTTTTAAATATAGCTCTCGTGGCGAAGGAGTTGGCTTACGAGTTGCTGACGTTTGTGCTTCAAGATCTGGCGTTTGAGGGGGTGTTTTTTTTGCAACTTCTTCAGCGCGTCGCGCTGATAATTGAGCTATTGAAACATCTTTGAGCCGTAAGATATGTTCCGCTATATCTTGATTATCTGCTTCTTTACCCGATGCTCGCGTTGCCGGCTGTGGAGATTGCTGCGCATTAGTTTGTTCAGGCTTCTTTTTTAATGAGTCTTTCAATGTTTTTCTCAATTTAGGCAAAACGTATTCGCATTCTTTATAATGCTTCTCATCATCGCGACATACTATCCGCAAAGCATCTTCAGCCATTTGTTGGCGTAATGCTTTTTTTACATGACGATCATTATTTTCAAGGGCGATTCTTATTTGTTGAGCATGACTTTCGGTATCGGGAGGAAGGGATAATTCTAAAACAATATTAGTGCCATCTCTTTGATCTATTACAATTCGAGAACCGTGTCTGGCTGGTTCTGTACCTCTTTCTACTGCTTCCATCTGAGCCACCGAAGAAGATGAGGAAGAGGAAGGCGGAGATTCCCGCAGAGCGGATGGCAATCCAATTATTTGTGGGTTACTTGATTTGGCTTGAGCTAAAACTATCTGATTTTGAGTCGATGCTGATGGCACTCGATCCATAGCAATTACCGTACAACAAATACTACTTAAAAAAAACATTCCCAAGATTTTCATTTCCCTACCCCTTTTATAATAGTCTTCATTTGCTATAATAATTAATTACAAACATGAAAATCAATTATCGGGGGCAAGAATTTGAATTTTTGCTTATACATCTACAAAAATCTTAGTTGATATTTTCAAGGAGAAATGTTGAGGCGAAAAAAGAGAGCTTGCCCTTTTCATCCGTTCGTGGTGAGGAGGATTCGCTAGAATCCGTCTCGAACCATGTAAAAACAATTTGAAATTCATAATTAAAAAGGCCGTATGGATTCGAGTCGCCTCACTTTGTTCGGCCCTCACCACGAACGGCCTGGGGCAAAATCTTCTACCTGATTCCCATTTTAAAATTTCAGGGAACGTAACAAAAAAAGGCGGATTTTTAAGTCCGCCTTATTCTTGATCAAATAGTATCTAGAGTTATTACCATTCAAGAGAACCAGCTGATTGATACTCAGTAACCCGAGTCTCAAAGAAGTTCTTCTCTTTATTTAAGTCTACTGATTGAGACATCCATGGGAATGGATTGATGGTGCCAAAGGCTTTGGGCAAATCAATACGCTCTAAACGGCGATCGGCAATATATTCCACATATTCGCAGAATTGTTGCGGATTAATACCCAGAACACCTTGCGGACACGCATCGATAGCGTATCTCTTTTCAAGGGTAACGGCATGTTTGATCAACTCAACAATATCTTCTTGGAATTCGGGGGTCCAAACTTGTGGATTTTCAGCTTTAATCGTATTGATTAAATCGCAACCAAATGCTAAATGCAAGCTTTCATCGCGCATAATGTATTCAAACTGCTCGCCAACTCCCACGAGCTTGCCTTGACGCTTTAATGCAAGCATCATGGCAAAACCAGCGTAGAAGAAGATCCCTTCCATAATCACATAATAGCCAATCAGATCATGCAAGAACTGTTGGATATTAGCAATACCATCAGGCTTAAAATTAGGATCAAATAAAGATGTGGTTAATTGAATAACAAAATCATCTTTTTCTTTGATAGAAGGAATTGTTTGATACATGTTATAAATGTCATCCGGATCTAAGCCAAATGAATCGCAGCAATATATAAAGGTATCAGTATGTATTGCCTCTTCGAATGCTTGGCGCAATAAATATTGGCGACATTCAGGATTGGTAACATGTTTATAAACAGCCAACACGAGATTATTAGCCGTTAAAGATTCTGCGGTTGAGAAGAAACCCATATTATAGAGCACCATGCGGCGTTCTGTTTCACTTAAGACCGTCGGCGATTTCCATTGCTCAATATCCTTTTGCATGGAAACCTCTTCGGGAGTCCAATTGTTTGCTACGCCATCTTTATAATGTTGGCGCGCCCACAGATACGTCATAGGCAGAATCTTATTCGGATCTACTGCTGAGTTATTTAATATGCTTTTTTTTGCCATTGTTGTTCCTTAGTCTCCGTTCGCTTCGAGTGAGGCACTAGCCGAATCGAGAAGTTGCAACAAGCATTTCTCGACTCACCATGTTCGCTCGAAACGAACGGTTTTTTTCTTTTATATATTCAACTTCATCCTGAGAAGCTCCCAAGGAGCGTCACGAAGGATTATTGACACACTTCGCACTCGGGATCAGATGAAATCGAACACGCTTGTGCTTGTACCATTTCCTGATCCGCTGCTTGCGCTTGTATTTCTACATTAGCTTCTTGCGAAGCTGCTGCTACATCGGTTGGGCCATATTCACGTTTTTGCGTAAAACCGAACTTCTTCGCATCAAGGGTAGATTTTTCAATCTGTGATGCGCCGAGTGTGCGCAAGTAATATTTAGTTTTAAGCCCCAGCTTCCAGCCTTTGATATAAATATCATTGAGCTTTTTGCCCGAAACGCCCTTCATAAACACGTTGTGCGACTGACTTTGATCCACCCATTTGCCGCGCGCTGCAGTAATCTCGACGAGCCATTCCGGATCGATTTCAAACACCTCTTTATATTTCTCACGAATATGCGCAGGAATTTTTTCAATCATCTGAACGCTACCATCATAATACTTAAGAAGTTCAAGCATATCTTGATCCCATAAGCCGAGCTTTTTAAGATCTTGAATTAGATACTTATTAACGATGGTAAATTCGCCGCTCATATTTGCTTTAACGTAGAGATTTTTATAAATCGGTTCAATGCACGGGAAGCAGCCCACGATATTAGAAATGGTTGCGGTTGGCGCAATTGCCATACAATTAGAGTTACGCATACCAAATTCTTTTACATGCGCGCGCACGGGCGTCCAATCACGTTTGCCTTCTTTATTGATCGGAATCTCCATGCCTCGTTCTTGTTCTAAAAGTGCAATCGTATCTTGCGGGAAGATATTACGATCCCACTTAGATCCTTTATATGATTTATACGCTCCACGTTCTTTTGCAAGTTTTGAAGATGCAAGAATCGCATAGAAAGAAACGGTTTCCATAATATAATCAGAAACTTCTAACGCTTTTGCTTCACTAAATTCAATATCCATCTTATAAAGAGCATCTTGCAAACCCATAATGCCAAGGCCTACCGGGCGATGGCGGAAGTTTGCGTTTTGCGCTTCAATAGTTGGGTAGAAATTGATATCGATCACGTTATCAAGCATGCGCATCGCATTCTCAATAGTGATTGCCAATGATTCTTCATCAAGCTGGCCATTCACAATATGCTCTGCAAGATTTATGGAGCCCAAGTTACATACTGCGGTTTCATCAGCAGAAGTGTTAAGCGTAATCTCAGTGCACAAGTTTGATGAATGCACCACGCCCACGTGATCTTGTGGAGAGCGGATATTGCAAGGATCTTTGAAGGTGATCCATGGATGGCCTGTTTCAAATAAACGGCTCAACATTTTGCGCCATAAAACGGCTGCTTCAATTTTTTTGAATTTTTTAATTTCACCGCGCGCAGCCATTTGCTCATACTGAGCATAGCGCTCTTCAAATGCTTTGCCATACAAATCATGCAGATCTCTTACTTCTTCAGGCGAGAAGAATGTCCAATTCTCATTATTCAGCAAACGCTTCATGAAAAGATCAGGAATCCAACTTGCGGTATTGATATCATGGGTACGGCGGCGTTCATCACCGGTGTTTCTTTTTAGATCAAGAAAATCTTCATAATCTAAATGCCACACTTCCAGATAGACGCACGTTGCGCCACGGCGACTTCCACTGCGATTAATAGCAGCAGTCACATCATTAGCGATTTTTAAGAATGGAATCACGCCTTGGCTTTCAGTCTTGATGGTTTTAATCATCGCACCGGTGGCACGCAAGTTAGTCCAATCATTAGCAACACCGCCAGACCACTTTGAAAGTTGTGCATTATCACCTAAACATTTAAAAATATGTTTAAGGTCATCTTCAACGGTAGTCAAGAAGCACGAGCTTAATTGTGGACGCGCCATACCAGAATGCAGTAAGGTTGGCGTGCTAGACATATAACGCATTGATGAAAGCAGATCATAGAATTTAAGCGCCGCTTCATTTTTATCTACTTCATTTAATGAAACGCCCATCGCCACCCGCATCCAGAAAGATTGTGGTAATTCTAAACGTTTACCCTCAATCTTATTAAAGTAGCGCTCATGCAAAGTTTTAAGGCCCATATATTCAAAATATGAATCACGCTCTAAATGCATTGAAGCTGCCAGAAGATTGAGATCAAACTCTAATAGTTTTTTATCTAAACTTCCTTCAGCAACGCCTTCGTTGATGCTATCAATAAATGATTGGCGATATAGTTTATCATATGCTGCTGAACGAATCGTAACGCCCGTTACTTCTTTAAAAAGTTTTTTAAGCAATAATTGCGCTGCAACATAGTTGTATGCAGGATCGCGCTCAATAAAGGTGGCTGCTGCCATAATAAGCGCATCAGCAATTTCTCGTGATGAAACACCATCAAAAATGGTATTAACTACTTCAAGAAAAATCTGATCCACTGAAACATCTTTTTCATGGCCTAATACTGCCCATTCAATGGAAGCACGTAGTTCATTTACATTAAATGTTAAAAATGTTCCGTCTGGAGCTTTTACTCGCGCAATGCGCTCCAACTTATCATTAAATTCTTTAGCATTGGGCATAGCACCAAATGCAGCGTATGATTGACCGCCCATATTATTTCTTTGTGCTTCCATGGCAACCCTTTCGTTATTCGACCCTGTAAATTCTTCCTTTTTTCTCTTATTTAGAAAAAAATGGCGCGAAAGGGTATACCCACCTGCGCGCTCAAATCATTATAAAAAAAATTAAATGATTTCTATATGAAACAGCTTTTTAAAATGCTTATCAACTAATGTAATGGTTTGACCTCGCAGAATCAATCATTTTTTTATTTTTTTTATAAGCTATATATTCATCATTTTTTCTTTCAAGAAGAGCCAAACCAATTGCACATTGAAAATAAAAATGGAGAGGTTATTTCATTTTTAAAAAAACAGTGCAATAATCATCATCTGATCAATCAAGAGATGTGCTTTAAACAAAGTGATCTTTGCTGTTTTTTTTTAAATCTTAAAATCTATCAGCAATTTTATAGCTATTGACACAGTCTCAGTTTTTTATGATAGGATAATCTCCGTTACAAAACCCTCTTCTCAAAACAAAAAAGGAGCATTTTTATGAATTTTGTAAAAATTTTTACTATCTCTATGTTATGCACGTCAGTCATGAGCCAGTGCGAAGTAATTCAGATTAACTCAATGAGCCAACTAGAGAGTGAAGTATTAAGAAGCGGTAAACCAGCACTGGTAAAAATTGGCGCTA
>CAYMRF010000026.1:0-19298 GCA_964392765.1 uncultured Pseudomonadota bacterium | reverse complement strand
CGCTACCGCCGCTAAGTGCGCCAGCGCCGTCGGTTCCGTTATAATTAATATCAGAAGCGCCGGTGTCAGCGCCGCCGCCGCCGCCGCCGCCATAGGCGCCACTGCCTGCTTTTCCGTCCACTTGATTATTAAAACTTGTTACGACGATTCCGCCTCCGCCGCCGCCCGCGCCATCTCCGCCATTGCCTCCAGAAGGTGTGGCGCTTCCGCCTGGCGGTGTTGAGCCTTGAGGTTGGATTCCGTTGGCTCCGACACTTCCGCCACCACCGCCTCCGGCTAATGTGGATTGATCTATCGCATTTCCGCCACCACCACCACCGGCATTGGCACCACCGCTATTACCCCCTCCGCCAGAACCAGCCGAAAGGCCAAGGCCATATCCGTTTCCATCTAATCCAGGATCTTGATCTGACCCTCCATTGCCAAGATTGGCAAGCGTTCCAAGGGTAGCGCGCGATCCAAGACCGCCGCCGCCGCCACCACCGCCACCAAGCGGATCATCAGTAGAGATAGTAACATTCCCGCCATCTCCACCAAATCCTCCTCCACCCGCGCCGCCGGCACTTCCTATGGCGATAACAGAACCGCCATTGCCCGCAAAACCGCCCCCGCCACCGCCACCTTCATTGCCGGTGGAAGAAAGTCCCATATAATTTCCGCCATTTCCGCCAATCGCAGAGCAGTTGTTTATTGCCACATTCATCAACGTAATGGAAGGATTTGAACCATTCAAAAAAAATTGAGGCGCGTAAATGGCTCCTCCGGCACCCATGCCACCACCGCCGCCGGAAATTCCATCTCCGCCATTGCCACCTTTTGCGGTTAGATTTTGAAAGATCATATTTTGAATGGTCACATTTCCCGTGGGGATAAAGAATCCACTGTAAGCGCCATTGTTACCATCGATAGTAACCGTTGGAATAGAGCCTGCGTTGCCGATGGTGATATTCACCGGATAAGAAGAATTGTTAATAATCGGCAAAATTCCGTTAAGTTGAATAGTCATAGGAAAATCAAAAATGATTGCATAATCATCGGGTGTTGTATTCAGATCTTGATTCATTGAATTCAAGCAATATCTTAAATCGCCATTCTCTCCAAAGCCTCCCGGATTATTATCGGAGCTTACGGTGACATTGAGCGTGGTTAAGGCGCATATAGAATGGCAGATGAAGAGAGTAATTAAATACACGAATTTGAACATGGGTAAAATCCTGTAAATTGTTTAGCTTCAGAAACTACTTTTTAGCATCATATGAAGTTAAAAATAATTATTCAATGCTTAAAACTAGGGAGGGGGCAAAGCTCTTGTTTATGGGGAATGTGATGAGCCCTCATTGCGAATGCGATGGTTGCATAGCGAGTTTTACTGCTAGCAATAACAATATGAGGAGTAGGGTAAATAGAAAATTCGGTGAGCAGTGAGCCCGGGATGAGTAGGATAGAATTTTGATTTGAGCATCGGCAAAATTTTCTGAGAGGACAAGAAAAATCATCTATGGTTAATGAAGATTTATATGCAGAAAGCAGCAGCGATTGATTATCAGTACTATCAAGAAAAAGAGAAAAAGCAGTGCCATCGTAATGAGGGTGTGTGGCGCGGTAAGAAGGAAGATATTTAATTACTTTTAAAAGAATAGGCACATGCCCGCCGTGGCAAGAGAAAATAGTTTCTAATCCTAACTGGGCGGCCGCATCCTCAAAGTGGTAGGCGCATGATTTTTCAATCTCATGGCATGCTTTAAAGAAGCGAATAATGTGCGGAACTTGATTGAATTCTGGGTAATGAAAACATATAAATTCATGGAAATGAATCGAATAATAGAATGAGATCTGGCTTCTTCCTTCATTTTGAGATTCATCATAGAACCCAAAAAAATCAGTTGAGTAGTAACTTCTATCTTTTGATCGGATAAACCGTTCTTTTGCCCGGTATAATTTTTGAGCCCATGCTGGATTTGTTTGAAGAAATTCGATGAATTCATCAAAAAATGAATAGAGAGAATCAAACGTTGTTGTTCCATTCTTGGTATCGCAAATTTCTAAATACCCTACTTGTTTGAATTGTTCTGCTAGAGGGATAGTGTAAAGAGATTGAAATGTGCATAAGAAGAAAATCCCGATGAAGAAAGTTTTTTTAATAATCATGAAAATCCTTTTTTTAAAAAATTATTTTTTAACTATAGTAAAAAATTCTATCTTAAACATGAGGCATTTAAATCTATTTAAGGAGAGCTATGGTTAGACGAATTAAAAATGACACACTGATTGCGATATTAATATTTTTGGTAACCATGTTGGTTGCTTATTCTAGGTTTAGGGTAACCAGACATACGCGTGAGCTTATAATAATATTTACGGTCATGAATACGTTTTTAGTCTATATGCTGACTCGCGAAAAATTTCATACTAAAATTCTCGCCCTGATTTCATCTATAGCGATTAGTTTAGTTTTTCTCGTTCTTCTTTTTCCCATTTATCTTGGATTAGTTACCGGACAAGGCCATTTTATTCTCAAATACATAAGCCCTCTAAATCACCTATTTTATCCGTTAGCTATTGTTTTATTAAATAGTGCTATTAATACTTGTATAGAAGGCGCTTTGCTTTGCTTATTCTTTCGGAATTTCATAGCTCGATATTTTTATATTTTGTTTATCGCAAACTTTCTTTTTAATCTTTGGTTTTATACTCGACCTTAATAAAAAAAGGGAACGGTATTATCCGTTCCCTTTTAATTTTTTAAAAACTCAATTACTTGAGATTTTGAGTTGCTGTAGTTTCAGCAAGTGCAGGTTCCGCTGCTCCTTCGACAAGCTCAGGATGAATATCGGAGGTGGCTTCAGCAGCAATTTGTTCTGCTGGAGTTTCAGCTACTTGCTCAGTTACTTGTTCTGTTGCATCGGCACCATGCACATGGCAATCGCCACAGCAATTGTGTTTGCGTGAGAAAAAGTAAAGGCCGATTACAAGCAATGCTGCCAATGCTGTTAATGTGATGAAGTAGAAATTTGAATTAGTGATTTTCATGAGAATCCTTAGATGATATAAAAAAAGCGGGGGAACAAAAAGTTCCCCCGCCGTATATTACTGATTAGAGTTCAGGGAAGAACAACTTGAGTTCAAGTTGAGCATTTTCCACTGAATCTGATCCGTGAGCCGCATTTTTACCAATATCGGTGCCGAACAAGTTACGAACGGTTCCTTTATCAGCTTTGCGTGAATCAGTAGCGCCCATCAAATCGCGCCATGCTTTAACCGCATTGTCGCGTTCAAGAGCAAGAACTACTACCGGACCAGAAGTTACAAATGAAACTAACTCACCAAAGAACGGGCGTTCTTTATGCACTGCATAAAATTCTTCCGCTTTAGCTTTGTTAATGTTCATTTTGCGCATACCAAGAATGGTAAAGCCATTTTGTTCGATCATATCGATGATTTTACCGCTATTTTTAGCTTCAACAGCATCGGGTTTGATCATTGCAAAGGTGCGTTCAGTCATTGTCTTCACCTTTCTTGCGTGCTGCGTACTTTTCCAATTCTAATTGGAACAAGTTCTTCGCTTTTGGTGAAGTAGCTGTTTTTTCTTTGCCAGCTTTTTCAACGTTAGCAGCAGGTCTGCTTACTTTTGCTTCTGAACGAACTGGTTGCTCTTTGATTTCGCCTTCTTTCTTGAGGCTCAAACCAAGTTTGCGATCTTCTTTGTTAACGTTGATAACTCTAAATTGCTCTTTTTGACCAACTTTGAGAACTTCTTCAACTTTGTTAACGTTGTGATTTGCAAGTTCAGAAATGTGTACTAAGCCTTCAATGCCGCTTGGCAATTTAATAAATGCACCAAAATTGGTGATTTTTGAAACAGTACCTTCAACCAGGCTTCCTGCAGGATATTCTTTTTCGATATTATCCCATGGATCTTGTTGGAGTTGTTTAATGCCAAGAGAGATTTTCTTGTTGTTTTTATCAACAGCCAAGACAACCGCTTCAACCGTATCACCTTTCTTAAAGATATCACTTGGGTGATCAATATGTTCAGTCCAAGAGAGATCAGAAATGTGTACTAAGCCATCAATGCCCGGGAGCAATTGTACGAAGATACCAAAATCAGTAATGTTGCTGATGGTGCCTTTAACTTGTTGACCAACTTTAAATTGTTCTTCAACTTGTTCCCACGGATTTTTCTCGAGTTGTTTAACACTCAATGACATTCTGCGGTTCTCTTTATCCAGAGAAACGATGAGAACTTCAATTTCTTGACCCACTTTATATTTGTGGTGAAGATCGTTAATACGATCAGTCCAAGAAACTTCAGAGATGTGCACGAGTCCTTCAACACCCTTCATAACTTCTACAAATAAGCCATAATCGGTGATGCTTGCAATCTTACCTTTGATCTTCTGACCAACGTTAAGACTTTCAGCTGCTTTTTCCCATGGATTGTCGCTTAATTGCTTCAAGCCCAGAGAAATTTTCTCATTTTGTTTATCAAATGAAAGGACTTTTACCGCGATAGTATCGCCGATTTTTACCATTTCACTTGGGTGAGAGATGCGGCCCCATGTCATATCAGTGATATGCAATAAGCCATCAACGCCGCCGATGTCTATGAATACGCCATAATTGGTGATGTTTTTAACCATACCTTGAATAACTTGATTTTCTGAAAGAGTATCAAGTACTTTTTTGCGTGATTCAGAGCGAGCGTCTGAAAGGTGTTTGCGGCGAGAGATGATAACATTTCCGCGTTTTTTGTTAATTTTGATGATTGCTGCAGTGATGGTTTGACCAACATATTGATCAAAATCAACCACACGTTGCAAGTCGATTTGAGATCCGGGCAAGAATGCAGGGATACCAATATCAACGCTTAAGCCACCTTTAACTTTATGAGTAACGGTACCTTCAGCAGGTTTGCCTTCTTCAAAGAGACGGGTGATTTCATCCCAAGCGCGTAACGCTTTTGCTTTCTCGTAAGAAAGAATCACGTTACCTTCGTTGCTTTCCAACTCATCAAGAATTACTTCTATCGCATCGCCGGCTTTAAATTTTTTAAGCTCGTGTTCAGAGAATTCAAAACGAGGAATAAATCCATCAGATTTAAAGTTGATGTCGACTAAAACGCCATCATTTTCAACTTTAAGAATGGTTCCTTTAACCAATTTACCTGTATTAACGTTTTGTAGCATGCCGCTATAAAGGGCAGCTAAATCGCGTAATTGCTCTTCGCTTTTATTGAGCACTGATTCTTCAAGCAGCGCTGCGCGATCAGCATGGGCAAATTGACTTGGTTTTATGACTTCTTTTGACATACAGAATGTTCCTTTTTGGCCTCAGCCAAATACCTTACCGGGCGGCAAGGGTTATAGGGTTAAAAATTGCGTAAAATAAAGATACAGTCCAGCTTACCAGAATGTCTGAAAATAACAAATTAATGAACAGAAAGAGGGATATTTGCAGTTCTTGACATTCCCCGCCTGGGGTTAATAGCCTATGGATTGATCAGTTAATCCTTTAAAAATAGGAAGTAATATGAAGAGATTCACTCTTTGGAGTCTTTTTTTGGCATCTGCCTTTACCGGTTTAAATGCTGAAATTCACATTCGAGCTGGCTCTGATACTAGAGCGTTGCCGCCATTGTGTGCTACCTGTCCAACCGGCGCAGCTACTTTTTGCAATTTATGCGTTACGGGGACTGGCGTAATTGGAAGCCTTACCATTCAAAATAGTTTAACCTTGTGCCCGGGAGTCACAGCCCCTTGCGGATGCACTTTCAATGATAGTCTTTCCTTTAATACCGATTCTACCCATTATAACGTAAAAGATTTTGATGATAATCCTCAAATTCCCTTACCATTTCAGCCTTATTTTAATGGGGTTACTGGTTATCGAGACACTATTACTGGTTGGCAAATGCCCCCAACGAGTGATGTTGAGGCTACTCCTTTGGTAATCACCGCAGAATTTGAAGTTCCGGCTGATTTAGATCCTTCAGTTACCCCGGTTGTTACTTTGCATTGGTTTAATCCAAACCCAGTCCCCTTAGACTGTGGAGGCACTTTTGTAAATTGGCAAGTAACGGCAGATTATTTCTCTAATTTAGCAGTAGTTCCTACCCCTCCGGGAGTACCAAAATATATTTTGAGCACCGGCAATATTCCGGTTACCTATGCAACCGGTACTAATTTGGTACAGCAGCAAGTTAATATTCCTTTAACGGGCCTTCCATTGGTTCCTGGTGCGTATGGACAAATTAGTGTTACCAGAATAGCGCCTACTAGTGGGGTTGAAAGTTCCTGTAGACTCTATTTGACCGTAATTGCATTGAAATATCGCAAATTAGCGCAATAATCTAATTCCGGAAATTATGAGAAGGGCGGCTCTTAATTGGCCGCTCTTTGATTTTCCCCAAACGGTAAAGATAATGAACTTCTTAATATCGCATCAAAAATAATTTGGCTCCAGGTTTCCATATCATCGTAATAAGTCAGCAATTCTTGAGCGGTCAGCAATTGGCCGCTCTTAAGTTCTGAGCGAATTTTGATATCTGAGCAATCGCCTTCAAGCAAAAGAACTAATCCTAGGTGCACTTGGCCAACGGCATTGCTATCATCATTGAGGATGCCCAATGTAGTGATTTTGAGAGTGCCGGTGTAATCAATCTCTTCATGAAATTCACGGTTGCCCCAATCAAAAATGGTGCTGTGCTCACTCATGTCTTCTTGGCGCATATGGCCACCAATTCCCAGGGTGTATTTATTTTTGAGCCGTTGATCGGTACTGGTTGCTTTGCGTTGCATTAAGAAATAGCGATCTTGGTATTTAAAAAGAAGGTAGGGGATAATTTGCTTGTAGTTGGGATCCTCTTCCATTTGAGGTCGTGGCTTGAATTCTTTTTCTTGATTAATAATTTCAAGCATTGGCTGCGCAGTGGCAACCAGCCCTTGAAATGCAGTATTGGGAAATAGTTTTTCTCTTTTAACTACTAAAATGTTTTCATTTTTCATCGATTCTCCTTTAAAGGCGAGCGCGCAGTTTACATTTTTTATCCGGTAAAAAGTCGCCTTCTTTTGGCATAGATAACCTTAAAATTTCATGTTTAGTTTGATCAACTTTTGCTGATACTGGTTTTTGGCCGGAGACATACAATGCTTCGCAGGTCACTAGAATAAGCGCTGAGGCGAGTTTCATTTACTTTTCTCCCGTTAGAATTTGGGCAAAATTATATTGTATGATACAATACAAATATTCTTTTTTTTGCATGTCAGAAGGACCTTTCATGAGTTACGATTTTAAATCTATCGAAGAAAAATGGCAAAAAATTTGGGCAACAAATCCGCCGGCAAAAACTAAACCTGCCGGATCAGGAAAAAAGTTCTATTGCTTAGATATGTTCCCGTATCCTTCTGGTTCTGGCCTACACGTGGGCCACTGGCGCGGATATGTTCTTTCTGATATTTATGCTCGTATCAAATGGATGGAAGGCTACAACGTTTTACATCCCATGGGTTGGGATGCTTTTGGTTTACCTGCTGAAAATGATGCAATTAAAAAAGGAATTCCACCCGCGCAAGGAACGGCTTCCAATATTGCTACCTTTAAGCGCCAGTTGCAGCAAATTGCCGCGATCTATGATTGGGATAAAGAATTAAACACTACTGATCCTGAATTTTACAAATGGACCCAGTGGATTTTCTTGAAGATGTATGAGGCAGGGCTTGCCTATCGCGCTGAGATGCCTATCAACTGGTGTCCAAAAGATTTAACGGGACTTGCCAATGAAGAGGTGGTAAATGGCCGATGCGAGCGATGCGGCACATTAGTAACTCAAAAAAATATTGCGCAATGGGTGCTCAAAATTACTGCGTATGCGGATAAATTACTTGAAGGGCTTGATAAACTGGAATGGCCGGAAAAAGTAAAAATGATGCAGCGCAATTGGATTGGCAAGAGTGAAGGTGTTGAGATCTTCTTTAAAGCAACTTCAAATGATGGAAAAGTTGTTGATCTGCCTATTTTCACCAAATTTCCAGAAACTATTTATGGCACTACATTCTTGGTGATTGCTCCTAATCATCCATTGGTAAACAGCTTAGTGACTCCTGAAAATAAAGAAGCGGTACAAGAATATGCCGATATGGTGATGGCTACCCGCATGATGGGAGAAGATACCGATGATGGTAAAGAAAAAACCGGAATATTCACCGGCGCCTATGCAACTAATCCGATTAATGGAGAATCAGTGCCGGTATATGCTGCATCTTATGTGCTCATGGGCTATGGAACCGGAATCGTGATGGGTGTTCCTGCGCATGATGAAAGAGATTTTGATTTCGCAGTTAAGTATGATTTGCCCCGCCCTGCAGTGATTAAAGCAGAGGGGGTGCTTACCGATGCTGATGGTGATATAAAAAAATCATACGAAGGCCCCGGATTTTTGATTAATAGCGGCCCCTTTAATGGTCTTGATGCGTTAACAGAAGGCCGCCAAAAAATTGTGGATCATTTGATCGAGCAAAAATTTGCCAATCGAGTGACTACGTATAAATTGCGTGATTGGCTCTTCTCGCGTCAACGCTATTGGGGCGAACCGATTCCTCTCATTCATTGCCCAAAAGATGGCATAGTGCCAGTCCCCGAGGATCAACTACCCGTAACTTTGCCGCATGTTGAGCGATATCAGCCAACCGGCACCGGCGAATCGCCGCTTGCAGGAATTGAATCTTGGGTAAATACTACGTGCCCGAAATGTAATGGTCCGGCACGCCGTGAAACAAATACGATGCCGCAATGGGCAGGATCAAGCTGGTATTTCTTGCGATACCCAAATCCCCATTTGAAAAATGAAGCATTTGATAAAAAAGATATGCACTATTGGATGCCCGTCGATTTATATATCGGCGGTATCGAACATGCGATTCTGCATCTCTTGTATGCGCGCTTTTACGTAAAAGTGTTGCATGATTTGGGATACTTGCCGTTTGATGAACCCTTTGCTCATCTGTTTAATCAGGGCATGGTGCTTAAATATTCTGAAAAATCTGGGCATGTAGAAAAAATGTCTAAATCGCAAGGGAACGTAGTAAATCCTGATGAGATGGTGGATCAATATGGTTCTGATGCATTGCGCATGTATATGATGTTTATGGGACCGCCCGAGCTTGATTGTGAATGGCAAGATAATGGCATGGAAGGCATAAAGCGTTTCCAAAATCGTTTATGGAGCTATCTAACAACTCCTTCTACTATTTTACCCGAAGGGTCAGTAGAAGATATGTCAACTAAACAGCGCTTTAATAAATTCTTAAAAGAATACCAAGAACGTTTGACGCATTATAAGCCAAACACTGCAATTTCTGCTGCGATGGAGTGGCTCAATGATGCCACTGGTGACTCAATGATGTTGAGCCGCGAAACCGTTGAAAAGCTTGCCGTTGCACTTTCGGTTCTTGCGCCACACATGGCAAATGAATTGCTGCAAACCTTATGCGGTAAAGAATTAAAAGACTGCCAATGGCCTCAGTTTGATGCAAAACTTGCTGCTGATGAATTAGTTACCATCGTGGTGCAAGTAAATGGCAAATTGCGTGCCAATGTGTTTGTAAAACGTGAAGCAAGCGAACAAGAAGTGCGTGCACTGGCAGAAAAAGAGATTACTTCTTGGCTGCAAGGCAATGCAATTCGAAAAGTGATTTTTGTAAAAGATAGATTAATTAATTTTGTTGTTTCCTAATTTTATAGAAGGTTTTATATGAAAATACTTAGACACGTGACTCACTTAAAAAAGGAGAAACTGGT
Organism: uncultured Pseudomonadota bacterium; assembly: GCA_964392765.1. GTDB lineage: Bacteria > Babelota > Babeliae > Babelales > Vermiphilaceae > BTUB01. Next base: position 9,503 of record CAYMRF010000026.1, on the reverse strand, counting down.
TTTGAGTATTGCATTATTATTGGCATCGCATCACTCTTGGGCTATGGTTCAATTTATTCCCGGAGCTGCAGCGACAGCTTTGGCAGGCGCATATATGGCTCCGCGCTGCCTTCAAGAGTTACAAAAAGCTCAAAGTGCAGATGCTCGAGATAGAGAAGCATGGGGAAGACTTGGTGCGCAATTGCAAGCCAATGCCGACATTGATCAAGCCGTTGCTATGTGCACCAATCTTTTAAATGATTTAAGTGGAAAGCCCGCAACCGCTCGCGCCTTGAATGATGAAGAGCGAGCGATACGTTACGGAATTCAGGAAGCTCGGATTTTTGGTGATCGTTGGGGCAGAACTATTGGATGGGGAGTGGGAACAGCATTAGTGGCAGGAGTGGGAATCTCATTAATGCATAATGGAGCGGCTGAAAGTAATGCGGCTTGTTTTACTGCAGCAGCTGCATCGGGAATCGCCGCTGCTGCTCTGGCGGTAAAAAGCGCCCCATTGGCAAAACGATATCTCAGTCTCAATTCTCGTATTAATAATTGTTTACAACAAGAAAGTGTGCTTGAGAAAGATATTCGTAACATGCAAACTCTATTGGATAATCGCAAAAAAGAAAGAAATAGGAAGGCAGGTGCATTTGATCAGCTAAAAAATGCACTGGTTGGTGATGCGCATGAAGATTTTTATACAGCGCAATTAAAGGGTCTGGCGAAAAGAGTTCAACAAAGTGCTCAAGAAAAAAGTTGGATCAATCAAGAAAAGAACAAGATTTTGCCCCAACTTGGGCTCTATGCGATGGGAGCGGTTGGATGTGGTGCTGCGGGATTAAATTTTTTATATAAAGCATCACTAAAGAATTGATTTTGAGTCCTCTTCTGTTACAATGTGACGCAATTCCTTAAACTTTTAAGTCACATTTTCAAGGAGAATTCTATGAAATTAATTACATTTTTTGCACTAACACTTTTAGTAGTTGCTAACATTGCATCGGCACGCATTAATTTTTCAGCAGATATTATGCGCAAAGATGTTTTGCACAACGGCAAAAAAGTAACGCTTGAAGTAGGCGATCGCGCTGTTTGCTATCACGATGAAACGGTTTATATCGAAGCCGAATTGCTTGAAGAGCATGTTGATAGCGTTAACGTGCAATTTACCATTGCGACTAAAAATGAGACGGGCGCATTCATGGTTCGTGGATTGCCAAAACTTTCATTTCCTACAAAAGCAGAATCTAAAACAATAACGGGCTCATTGCGTTGCGATGGTCCTAATGAAAGTTTTACTCTTTTAGGAACGGTAGAACGTTTAGAAGAAGTTGCGTAAGCGCGATAGAATACTTGTTTAAGGAAAATTAAAGGCAGGCCGATAAGACCTGCCTTTTTTTTATTAGCTCAAATTATTTTCTGGCTTTTCCTGCGCATCTCATGCTGGCAATCTTTTTAATTCTGTTAATGATACTAATTTCTCGTGGAGTTAAAATAATTTTACTGTTATTTGGAAGATAATGATAAGCAGCTTTTTTAAATGCATCTTGTATGCACACATCTGCCTTTGAATCAAGGAGTGCATCGGCTAACTCATAAGCATTCCATAAAATTGCCCATATTACGGGAGTTTTTCCACCATCTGCTCTGCTTTGTGCATTCACATCTGCGCCATTTTCGATAAGAAACATTATGGTGGTTAAAAAGTTTCGTTTAAACTGTTCTTTATCTTTTGCCGCTTCAAGATACGCTCCATACGATCTGAGTGCGTTGAGCAGAACGTTATTGCCGTTTTTATTTATTGTTTTAGGATTTGCGCCAGAGAGAACTAAGAGCGTTACTACATCAGTGCGGCCACTTTTTGCTGCGTAGAAAAGTGCGCTGCTTCCAAAATCATCAACTTCGCCTAACAATGCTTTATTTTCCAATAGATACGCCACGATATCAAAATAACCCAGTTCAGAAGCGAGCATAAGCGGAGTTATATGCGGAATATCTTGGCTTTTGGCGTTAACATCGGCTCCAATTTCTATCGCACTTTTTATTTCAGCAAATTTTTGTTCCTCGGTTTTAGTTTTATCTTTTAATATCGGAAGTAATTCAATTGGGGTGGCTCTAATCGTTGGCGTCATAGGCGCACCCTGCATGGGCAACCAGAGAATTATGCTTAAAAATAATAACAACTTCGGATAGTTCATCTTTTCTCCTTTATAAAAGCAATTTACCATCAAATAAATTATACAAATAGAAATAATTGTTTATCAATTAAATCATTCTTTTTTTAATATTCGCCTGTTATTGAGCGATATGCTTAGAGGGTGATACTATCTCTTGCAAACCAACTGAAACTTGAAGCAGGCTAAAAACAAAAATGAAAAAAGTTATTTTTTTGACATCTATTTTATCAATAGGATGCTTTGCAATGGCGGCGAATTTAAAAAAATATCGTGTACGGCGCGAATTAAAAAAAACTTCAAAGCATGAGCCTTATGGAAAAGTAAAACGAATTAAATCCGAACAGCCATTGTATGTGGTGCAAAAGCATGATGCCAGCCATTTGCATTATGATTTGCGTTTGGAAATTGATGGCGTATTAAAATCGTGGGCTGTTCCTAAAGGTTTGCCAACCACGCGTGGCGTTCGTCGGCTTGCAATGCCTACCGATGATCATCCCATGGAATATGGGGATTTTGAAGGCATAATCCCCGAAGGGCATTATGGTGCAGGTACCGTAATGGTTTGGGATACGGGCACATTTGAAAATATTAAAGAAGAAAAGGGCAAACTGGTTCCACTGGATGAATGCTATGAGCGGGGAACTATTGAAGTTTTTATTAAGGGAAAAAAGATTTGGGGCCCTTATGCATTAATAAAAACTAAAGGGCTTACCAATAAAGAAAGTTGGATTTTGCTAAAGATGAATCCCATTGAAAATGCGCCTAAAAAAAGAGCTTCTAAGGCGGTTAGAAAAGATGTTTCAGCCATCAGCGGCAGAACGTTAAAGCAGATCAAAGATGATCATGATGCAGAATGGGAGTAGTATGAATTCAATAAAAATGGGCAATCGCATTATTTCATTAAGCAGCCTTGATAAAATTTGGTTTCCTAAAAGTAAAATCACCAAAGGTGAAATTATTGATTATTATGCGCATGTTGCCGATTATTGCATTGATCATGTTAAAAATCATCCTTTGACTATGCAGCGATTTCCAGATGGGATAAAAGGTGAATCCTTTTATCAAAAAAATGCCGGAACTTATTTTCCTGATTGGATAAAAACAGTTGGCATTGGCAAAGAAGAAGGCGGCACGGTGCATTATGTGATTGGCAATAATCCCGCGACCATCGTATATCTTGCAAATCAAGGAGCATTTACGCTTCATTCATGGCTTTCCAAGTATGATAAATTGCATACTCCCGATCGCATGATTATTGATTTGGATCCGAGTAAAGATGATTTTGCCGGCGTACGAAAGGCGGCATTGCTCATTAAAGAAATTTTTGATGATCTGGATATTCCTTGCTTTGCCATGACCACCGGCTCGCGCGGTATGCATATTTATGTGCCTCTAAAGCGAGTGCATACGTTTGATTATGTTGCCGATTTTTCTTATGCCATTGCGCAAAAAATGATGGAAGAACGCCCCGGGCAATTCACCTTAGAAGTCCGTAAAGCTAAGCGCAAGGGAAGAATTTTTATTGATACGTTACGCAATCGTTATAGTGCTACTTCAGTTATGCCCTATTCGGTGAGGCCAAAAGAAAAAGCTCCGGTTGCAGCACCGCTTTTTTGGGATGAAGTGAGTGATTCTCGATTAACTTCACAAAAATTTAATATTAACAACATACTCAGCAGATTAAATTCTGATGGAGATCCCTGGGTTCATGTTGATGATCATGCTATTTCATTGAAAAAGGCTTATAAAAAGCTAATGGGTGAAAAATGAGATTAAACAAAGAAAGTTCTTTAAAGCCATTTTTATTCATTATTTTAGGATCAGCGCTGATTGTTTTGGCATGTTCATATCTTATTTTTAAATGGATGCGTCCTCCCGTTAAATTAGGGATTCTGCACTCATTAACCGGAAGCCAAGCATTGAGTGAAAAGCCTATGATTGATGCAGAGCTGATGGCTATTGATGAAATCAATGCAAAAAGTGGAATTTTAGGACGAAAAATTCAGGCGGTTGTTGCCGATGGCAAATCGGATGAAGCAATATTTGCGCAAGAAGCTCAACGATTACTTGAAGTTGAAAAAGTAGATGCAATAATCGGCTGTTGGACTTCAGCGAGTAGAAAAGCGGTAAAACCAATTGTAGAAAAATATGATTCTTTGCTTATATATCCCGTTTCTTATGAGGGGATCGAGCAATCAAAGCATATCTTATCGGTGGGAGCTACTCAGAATCAGCAAATAGTTCCGTGCGCCTTGTGGAGCTATTATAATTTAGGCAAAAAATTCTTTTTAGTAGGGTCAGATTACATTTTTTCTCGCGTGGCCAATCAAATCATCAAAGAAACATTAAGCGCGGTTAGCGGGCAAATTTTAGGCGAAGAATATATTTTATTGGGTAGTAAGCAAGTCGATTCAATGATAGCAAAGATTGTTGCGGCGCAGCCTGACGTGATCATTAATACAATTCAAGGCGAAAGTAATTTAAGCTTTTTTCAAGCATTGCGCGCTGCGGGGATTGCACCCGAAAAAATTCCGGTAATGTCTATCAGTAGCGTAAGTGAAACTGAGTTTGAGCATATTGGCTCTGATGCTCTGGCGGGGGATTATGTTACGGCAAGTTATTTTCAAAGCATCTCTCGCGAAGAAAACTATTCTTTTGTAGCTAATTATAAAGCGCGATTTGGCGCAAATCGGGTATTAAGTGAGTCAACGGAGGCCGGATATATCAGCGTATATTTTTGGGCTCAAGCAGTTGAAAATGCTCATAGCTCAAAAGCAGAATTAGTAAGATCTCATCTTTATAATCGAGTGTTTAATGCACCTGAAGGAATTGTGTATGTAGATAATCATATCTTAAACACATGGAAAATGGTGTATGTGGGTAAATTGCGAGCGGATGGCCAGTTTACAATCGTATGGAATTCAGTTCAACAAATACATCCAATCTCTTATCCAATTTTTGGAGAACCTAAAGACTGGGATCAGCTTATTAATAACCTCTATCAACAATGGGGAAATCGATGGTCAAACGTTGGCTAACGGCAAATCAGAGCAATGCGCTCATAAAGTTATTTCATATTATATATGCAGCAACGGGATTATTGGTTGCGTTTCTTTTAATGGCCTATTTTTACCAACGAGTCACCGTTGTTTCAACCGCGGGCTTGCAGTTAAAAAAAGTAGCAGTGGAACGTCGGCAGAGTATTCTTACGTTTATTGATGAGCAACGAGCACGGGTTGCGGATCTGGGTAAAAACACTCAATTGATTGAATCATTTACGATGTTAAAAGGCTTTTTTGATCCGAGTAAACGATTATTTCCTAATGAACAATCGGCAGATTACAAAAAAGAAGAGAGTAAGTTTGATCAATATTTAAGTGAATATAAATCAAATTATGTGTATCGTGATATTTTCTTTGTGGAGCCCAATGGCACGATATTTTATACCAATAAAATTGATGTAGAAGGAGATAATAATCTTTTTTCACATCAATTGGCCTCGGGGATGATTTCACAATCTTTTGATAGGGTTCGCACCACTTTTACTACCGATGTAACTGAATTTGGTATCGGAATTTTATCAAAAGAGCCGGCATTATATATTCTGGATCCTCTTTTTGTTGAAGGGAAATTCGTAGGAGCTATCGTTGTTTGGGTAGATGAAAGCCTCTTATACAAGATTGTTCAAAATTATAGTCAATTGGGCCGAACCGGCGATATATTTTTGGCAAGAAATATTGGGGATCGAGTAATGTTTGTTGCTCCTTCCCGATTATATCAAGAGATTGCCTTCAAAAAGATTAGTCCGGCCGATAAAAATGCAACCACTCCGGCACGAAAAGCTTCGATTGGGCAAGAAGGATCTGGATTAGCAGTAGATTCATTTGGAATCCCCGTTGTGGCAGCATGGCTTTATGTGCCGCAACTGGATTTAGGGCTTACGGTTCAAATGCAAAAAACAGAGATTTGGCGACCAATAACCACGATTCTTTTTTGGCTTCGTATTTTATTGGCACTTCTTTTGGCATGCCTCCTGGTTCATTTATATTTAGTGAGAAATTCTGCATTCATTCGTAGATCATTTGCCTATATTTTTTCTCGCAAAATGTTGCGTCTGATTTTCTGGGCAGGATTTATTAGCAGTTTATGCTTATCGGTATTCTTATCATGGCACCATTATTGCAGCTATAAAACCGTTCTTGATAACACCAAAGATCTTGCGCAAACCAAGATTAAGACACAAGCGGCAATTATAAATCAGCATGTAATTGAGATTCAAAAAATTGCGCAAGCAATAGCAAAAGATCTTCAAAGTTCTCGACTGAAAAAAGAAGATATATCAATCAGAATTGGCCGCGATTTAAAAGAAGTTCCTAATGTGGGCAAGATCACCGTTGCGTTTGCTCCCTTTAAATATAATCCTGAAACCCGTTTATATGCAATCCAAGCAACAAGAGATTCTGCGGGCAGTATCGTAATCAATCCGATTACTGATGATTATATGATTCCTGGATCTGAATCCGAACCGGAAAGTGGTTGGTATGATAAGGCAATTAAGGATGGCGCCTATTGGTCCGATTCATTTATTGATCCGACTACAAAGAAGCGAAGTGTATTGTATGTTGAACCATTTTTTTTAAGCGCTGACCAAAAGCCGGATGGAGTAATCGCAATTTTGTATAATCTAGACAAAATAATTGCCGATGTGAGCGCGATTGAGATCGGCAAAACAGGTTATGCGGTGATCCTTTCATCCAAAGTTCAGTTTTTACACCATCCTTTATCCCAATATGTTAAAGAAAAAGTGAGCATTTTAGACATCACGCGTGAGCAAAATAATGAAGAGCTCAAAGATATTGCTGCCAATATGCGAAAAGGAAAAAGTGGCCTTGGATCTTATTATGATCATTTTTCCAAGTTGCGTTATTGGATCTCTTTCGAGCCGATTCCTTCCACTCATTGGACCATTGCAGCATCATTCTCAGAGGATTCATTAGATCTGCCCGTTAATGATTTACACAAGCAGCGAATATGGATATTGATTAGCTTTGTGATCGCATTATTATTTTTGGCGATGTTGCTAAGCCATTTGGAACAACTCACGTTTGATCATGTGAGAAACTTCTCCATTTTCGTAACTATTTTATTTTCGTGCGCAATTGTTGTCTTTTGGGCGATCACCTATCGCACATCTTATCAACCTAATTCGGGCGTAACGGTAGTTCGTGATCAAATAAATACTGATAAGTTTTTAGAATTCTTGAACTTAGAATCTCATCAAAGAAATGAGAAGAAACCTATTGCAATACCAACCGGGATTATTATTCACACACTCCTTTTTGAAAATTCTAATAAAGTTTCTGCTACCGGATATGTATGGCAAAGAATTGCTAAAGGGGCTCAGATTGTTGAAGGGGTTCGTTTCCCTGATGCATTAGAATCAAGTAGTACTGAAGTATTGCGCAAGCAAAATGGTGATGAAACTATGGTTGGCTGGAACTTTAAAGCAAGCTTTATGCAAAAAACGCGCTATTCATGGTTCCCTTTTGATCGCATTCATATTGATATTCTTATGGCATCATCAGATTTTGAAAACAACGTGGTGCTCATGCCGGATTTCACTAATTATAAGTCACTGGATATTGATCCATTGCCTGGCCTTAATAACCAGATTAAAATTCCTGGATTTGAATTAGAACGCTCGTATTTTAGTTTCTCTCGAATACCCTCGTATAATGAAGTGGGCTTAGAAGTTTTAAAAAATGTAACAGATACGGTTCAGCTTCATTATAATGTGATTCTTGAGCGAAAGCTCACCAATCCCTTTATCATTTATTTGTTACCACTCTTAGTAATTTTATTCTCAATTTATGCCGTATTTTTAATTACGTTTTCAGTTCGTTTGAAGTTTAATGCATTTAATTCGCTCGGCGCTTATACCGGGATCTTCTTTTCACTGGTTATTTTACATCAAACCTTGCGCAACCAATATCAAGCGGGCGAATTATTATACGTAGAATATTTCTTCTTCTTTACGTATATAACCATCTTATTTTTAATATTGCATTCACTTATGTTGCAGGTAAGCCATTATGTGGGATTTATAAATTCCAAACTCTCGCCCTATTTACGGCTTCTATTTTGGCCGATTCAATTTGCACTATGGTTTATTGTGACTATGATAACTTTCTATGTTATTCGATGAAATTTAAAGGATGAGAGATGAAAATTTTTCTTGATACGGCTGATATTGCAGCGATAAAAAACTGGGTACCTACTGGCCTTATTGATGGCATTACCACCAACCCTAGTAACTTAAGCAAGGTAGGCAAAGATCCTAAAAAAGTGGTTATGGAGATTTGCAAGCTTTTGCCCGAGGGGCATATTAGCGTTGAAGTAACCCATCGCGATGCAAAAGATATTTATAAGCAAGCAAAGGCAATTGCTAAATTAGCGCCTAATGTTTGGGTTAAAATTCCGTGCCACGCTGATTATTATGAAGTAATAAAGCGATTAGTTGAGGAAGAAGTAAAACTTAATATCACGCTCGTTTTCACGGTGTTGCAAAGTCTTATGATGTGCAAGCTGGGCGTTTATTATATTTCACCATTCGTGGGCCGTTGGGAAGATATTGATGTTGATGGAATGGCATTTATTCCTCAAATGAGAGACATGATTGATTTCTATGGCTATGAAACTAAAATATTAGCAGCCTCTATTCGCACTGTGCAAAACTTTCATGATGCAGTGGCAGCCGGAGCTGATGCGATTACGTTGCCAGTTTCGGTCTTTGAAAAAGCGGTCACCAATCCACTCACCGATCAAGGCATTGAGAAGTTTGCTAAAGATTGGAAAAAGCTGGGAGTAAAGCAATTTCCCTGATCAGTATTTCATGTGATTAATTGTTTTTTCGGCCTTGAAAATACGGCACCCTTAGATTTTTGACGATGGGGAAATAAGTTGATTCAGGTAGATCGGTGCGTAAATCAGCACGTAATAGATCAGCATGTTTTATAAGATTTTCTTCTTTCAAGGGGTCTTGTAACGAATTTAAAAGGGCGTAAATTCGCTCCATTTCCAGCCACTCGTTTGATGGTTTTTTTGACGAATAGGGCGCGGGGAAATAGCTAGATGAGTTAGGGTTTGCAAGATCAATACGTGCAACTTTCACAGGAGAGGCTGTTTCCTCAATAGATGGAGAATCAACGGCAGCTGCTGGGTTTGCATGTTGAACTTCTTCTTCTTCTTCTTCTTCTTCTTCTTCTTGAACGCAGCGTAATAGTTGATTACTGAAACGGACTTTTTTAGCTAATTGAGAGGTTTCTTTAGCCAATTGAAGTAATT
>CAYMRF010000025.1:0-19388 GCA_964392765.1 uncultured Pseudomonadota bacterium | reverse complement strand
TTTATCATGGACTCTTTGATTGGCGGGATATTTGGATAAAGGCTTAAGAGCTTAGCAGCACTTAACTCTGCATTGGCACGGGGCACTTTTAATATGCGCGCTTGTTCTTCTAGAGAAAAGCCCAGATACTCATATTGAGGATCAATATATTGTTTATAAAGATCCATCACTTCATGATGGCTCATAGTGCCGGGATTTACCAAATTAAAATTACCTTTAACGTCTTTAACGGTCATATCAAGAGCAAGAGGCAATAGATCATCCAAAACCGTTAAAGAGTTAGGAATATTTATCAATTTTTTATATCGGGCGAGTTTTCCCACGAATCCTTTATCTAATTCCAAAGACACGGGCATTTTTACGCGTAAGTTGAGCACATTGGGATACTCAAGCAGGAGTTTTTCCATCATAATTTTGGTGCGGGAATAAAATGAGCCACTGAAGTTGGGCTCTTCATCTTCAGCGAATCCCCGCCCGCTATTCATGGGATGTTTTTCATCATATTCGTAAATGCATCCGGTGCTAATATTGGTAAGATGTAGGCCCTTTAAGTAGGCTACATCAGCGAGATTAAGAGTGCCAATCACATTAGTGCGGAGTGTTTCTTGTTTATGATCTTCGCACCAGTCCACATTAGGTTTTCCGGTAATACCGGCAGAATTTATGATAGCATCAGGCTTTATGTGATCAATTTCATTGATGATATCTTGCCTATTTTCAAGACGTGAATGGGCGCATACGGGATTATGTCCGCTATCTTTGAGCAATTGCACAATTTTTTGCCCAATCCATCCATTTTTGCCACCAAATATTAGAATCGTTTTTGCTTGAATGCTGGTAAATGATCCAGCAAGAACAATAAAAGATATTATTTTATACATAACATTACTTCAATATGTCTAAAGTATTAAAAAGTGCTGTCAATTCATTTTTTGAAATTACTGCTTGATCGGAGCTGTAACCACTCATTGTTTCTCGAGAAATTAAAGAACCGCGCTGAATGTAGATTGGCATTTCAGCGGCATCATTATAATATTCTTCCGTTACAGAAGGGCGGATAATGTAATATTGCTTGAATGCGATCATGCGCGGAACTTCAGCTTCATTTATGAGTTCTTCATGAATTTTTTCCCCCGGACGAAGCCCAATTTTTTTAACGGGATTATTTGCTTTAAATTTTTCTTTTAAAACTTCTATAAGATCGGTCACTTTTAAAGCATTAATACGCTTTACAAACACTTCGCCTCCGATGCCATAGCGTAATGCATCAAAGACCAGCTCAACAGCCTCTTCTTTACTAATGATAAATCGAGTCATGCGAGGATCAGTGAGAGGAATTTCCTCGCCATTTTTGATTTTAGCAGTAAAAATAGGAATTACCGATCCGGTGCTATCAAGAACATTTCCGTAACGAGCGACAATAAATTTGGTAGAAATTTTAGTGTGATCATAATTAGTAAATATTTTTTCACTAATGAATTTGCAGGCACCATATGTATTTACGGGAGAACACGCTTTATCGGTAGATATAAAAATAACTTTTGGCACGTTATTAGCCACGCAAGCATTAAATACGTTAATGGAACCCAAGATATTAGTTTTTATTGATTCTTCCACGTTGTTTTCTAAGATATCAATTCTTTTTAACGCCGCAGCATGAAAGACAACATCGATATTTTTTGTTGCATGTACCAGATTTTCATAATCTCTAATATCACCAATTACGCTTTGAATTTTGCGATTGTTGGGAAATACTTTGGTGAGATTAAAGTGTTTAACTTCATCTCTACTGTAAACAATTATTTTATTAGGGTTATATTTTAAAATCTCTGCAATGAGCGCTTTTCCTAAGAAACCGGTGCCCCCCAATATGAGAATATTTTTGTTTTCGAATAATTCTGAATTGGTAGGAATAAAGAAAGTTGCATGAGTAAACGCACTATATAATAAAAATAATATTGCCGGAGCAATCAGACGCTTCATAAGTTCCTTTTTATCAAGGGAGTAAAAGATACCAAGTTTCTATCATAGAATTGCCAAAGATGCAATATCGTCGATCAGAGTCTAATTCGCTAAAATCATGCTTATGAAAGGTTTTTTTGAGCATCTACTTATTAAATCTTCGGTGATGCAGTTCCAAGCAAAAATTAATAAACCAAGGCTCTGCTACTAAATCAGTGGAGTTTTCTGCAAAAGAAACAAAACCGTAGACTTCTCGCGTATCAATATATTGCGGAATGTTTTTTTTCCGGGCATTGTCACTAAAAATTACATATTCAAAACGGTAACTCTCATCATCATAGCTCATATCCAGTAAAACATTGTAATGCACAAAATAAGTGCAATGGACCACCGGAACTTGCACAAATCCTTTTATTTCTCGATTAACCAGAGGCAAATACCACGGAGAATCCCACAAGTAGCCATTGGCATCAATTGCAGCATGGAAATTAGAGTATGCGCAATAGCTATTAAGTAATGGGGCAATAATAGGCAAGTTTACGGTTGCAACTGCTTCAATGGTATTGGGATAGATAAAGTTATCACAGTCAGCAATAAAATAGTGAGAATTATGCTCAAATGCCCAATTAATCGATTCTTGTCGGATTTTTCCTAATACCTTGAACCGAGTACAATTCCACTCATGTTGTTTATATTGCGTAATATTTTCGGGTACATCAGAATCATCAAAATAAATATCTAAATATTGATCTTGAACCTTGTGCACCCAGTTTTTCAAAATTTCTGCAGAGTTGTCTCTATTGTTGTTGGTGCGTATATATAAACAAGTTTTTGATTTAGGCCAGGTTTGCTGTTCTATGCACGAAAGATAAAGAGGCAACGTGTGAGCTTTATCTTTAACTAAAATGGCGATAGTTACGCAACGATCGTCTGCTTGAGCAATTCCTATAAAAATTAAGCAAAATAATACGATTTTCTTCATTCTAAATCCGCTTCTACCATTATTTTTACTAACGTCTTAAAATCGGTCTTTGGTTGCCACTGCAATATTTTTTTCGCCTTAGTTGCATCGCCAATTAAAAGATCCACTTCAGTGGGCCTAAAATAGATGGGATCAATAGCTACTAAGACTTTGCCTGTCTTTTTATCAATTCCTTTTTCATCAAAGCCTGTGCCTTCCCATTGGATATCAATATCAATTTCCTTAAAAGCAAGCTCTACAAAATCTCTTACTGAATAAGCTTCTCCAGTTGCAATTACATAATCATCAGGCGTCTCTTGCTGTAACATGAGCCACATAGCTTCAACATAATCTTTTGCATAGCCCCAATCTCTTTTAGCATCAAGATTTCCTAAGTATAAAACATCTTGTTCTTCATTTTTTATACGAGCAATGGCACGTGTAATTTTGCGTGTTACAAATGTTTCTCCGCGAATAGGAGATTCATGATTAAAAAGAATGCCGTTGCAGGCAAAAATACCGTATGCCTCTCGATAATTAACGGTGATCCAGTAGCCAAAGACTTTTGCGCATCCATAGGGAGATCGCGGATAAAATGGCGTATTTTCAGACTGCGGTATTTCTTGCACTTTACCAAACATTTCACTGCTTGATGCTTGATAATACTTTATTGGTTTAGAAGCATTTTTAATTGCTTCTAAAATGCGCAGCGCTCCAATCGCATCAATATCGGCGGTGTATTCAGGAATATCAAAAGAGACCCTCACATGGCTTTGAGCGCCGAGATTATAGACTTCGTCAGGAAGTATTTCATTAATTAATTTTGCAATACAAGCACTGTCTGCAAGATCCCCATAATGCAAGTAAAAATTTGCTTCTTGATGGTGTCTATCTTGATATAAGTGATTTATTCTGTCGGTGTTAAAGGATGATGAACGGCGTTTTACGCCATGCACTTCATAACCCTTATCGAGTAAAAATTCAGCTAAATATGCGCCATCTTGGCCAGTGATGCCAAAAATAAGTGCTTTTTTTGCGTAATTAATTGTTGGAAGAAAAAGGGGAATTAAAAGTAGGAGTTTCATTGATTTATTCATTAAGTTCTCTTTTTTTAGGTTTATCGCTTTCTTCAACAAATCGGTTCTAACATAACTTTTTTTAGATTTGTTCGCAAAAAAATTTTATCGCTTGCCGCATCAAAATGTTTTTAGTAGTGTTCTTGGTATATTTTTTGGATTAATTGAGGGTAGTCTGATGATAAAGCGTTTTTTAATAGTACTTTTTTTGTTAGTTACGCAGATTGTGCAAGCACGCAGTGCCGTTACGTATACTTTTAGTGGCGGTAGATTTGGTGATAATTTATTAGCCTATAGTCGCGCCAAATATATATCCTGTCTTTATGATATTCCATTGCTTTATATTCCATTTACTTATTCTGATCAATTAATGATGCATAATTTAGAAATACAAATATCGCATGTAAATTTAAAGCATTTCAAAGACATTGTTTCCTATAAAGACGTGAATGGAAAAATAGATCCAAATGCCGATCTTTTATATGTTATTCCTTTTTTTCCTGAATCCGTGATAGAGCGTAATTGCCCAAGAAATCCTTACCTGTTTGATGTAGACTGGAATAATCCACTATTTATCGGTGAACTTAAAAAAACTCTTAAACCTAATTGCGTTTTAAATTTACTCTCAACATCTCATGACGGTATAACCGTAGCAGTGCATGTGAGAATAGGCAGTGGCTTTGATATTTTGCCGGGCCAAACGTATAACGATATGACGTGCGGCCAGCCATTAAAATGGCCTCCATTTTCATTCTATTGTGATGCATTACGAAAAATTGCTGCTCAATATCCAGAACAAGCAATTTACGCGTATATTTTTACTGATCATGATAATCCGGCAGAAATTATGGAGTGGTTGCGCAAGGAAGTTGGAATTGATCGCGTTATATTTGATTGCAGAGTGCACGATAACAAGCATAATGCAAATGTTTTAGAAGATTTTTTTTCATTACTGAATTTTGATTGTTTAATTAGAGGTGATTCTAATTTTTCAATAATTGCAGAAAAAATTCATGAATATAAAGTGCTGATTGCGCCCTGGCATGCAACGCAGGTAAATGGCCAAATCATGATTGATGAGATAATATTTAAGCTTCCTAAAGGAGAAAAGCAGTGAAATCTTTAAGCAGTTTGTTGATTGTTAGCTTATTTGTTATGAGTAACGCCTTGGCAGTAAACTATAAAAGTCAGGTGGGGCAAGATAAGTTTCTTAATGAATATTTTTTTAAAAATAAGAGAAATGGGGTTTTTATTGATATTGGGGCTCATGATGGGGTGAGCCTAAGTAATAGCTGGTTTTTTGAGAAAGAGTTGGGATGGAAAGGCATTTGTTTTGAGCCCCTGCCAAATGTTTTTAGGCAATTGCAAAAAAATCGAAATTGCACGTGCATCAATAAATGTGTTTCAGCTCATGAGGGCGAGACTGTAATATTTAGAGAAGTAACCGGATACAGCGAAATGTTGAGTGGCGTAGAAGCAAATTATGACCCTCGTCATCGGGAAAGAATTGCGCGAGAAATTGCACAAATGGGTGGATCGGCAAGACTTATCGAAGTTCCCTCATGCTTGTTAAATGCGGAGCTTGCTAAGCATAATCTGTATTACATTGATTTTCTTTCATTAGATATTGAAGGCGGGGAGCTTGAACTATTGAAATCAATCGATTTTGATACCTTTTATATCTACGCCATTACGGTAGAAAATAATTATGGGACTACCGAAATTCGTAAATTTTTAGAATCTAAAAACTTTCTATTTATTGCCATGCTTGATGGTACAGATGAAGTTTATATAAACCAAAAAAGCTATGACCATAAGTGACTATACGTGAGGCCAATATAGAAGTTTTCTCTATTTCTTTGCGCGGTTTTGGCATTTTCAGTATCAGTTGATATGCCTTTAGGGTTTATATAATAAATGCCTGAAACGCAATCTATCTTAATGAATTCTGATCCTTGATTAACCGCACGGCACCACATTTCTTGATCAGCGGCAGAAGTAAAATCATCTCTAAAATAGCCATGTTTTTCATGCATGGATTTGCGCCAGATCGGTTGGGGTCCGGGCAAGCAATAACGAATGGCTTGCTTGGAAAATGGGGGAATGTTGGTTCGAGGATAACTTGAGAGATCATACCATTGTGGGTTGGGCGCATAAGCAACGCAATAATCGCAATAAGCAAGATCATACTGTGGATAGCGTTCTAATATGCTTACTTGTTCTGATAAAGAATGAAGATCTCTGCGATCATCTAGATTTGCATTGCCAATAAGTGGCGCATGCGCATAGCGTGCTCCTAAATTCCATATTGCATAGAGCCCTGGATCATGCGCAAGTCTTATGTAGGTGATATTGGGATACTTCTGCAAGTAGGGTAGAATTTCTTTTTCTTCGTTACCCGGAGAACATGCATTGATAATAATTAACTCAGTTGCAGGAAAAATGGTTTGTTCAACGATATTTCTCATAAAATCAACAACGAATTCATCGGCATTATATAAAGAAGTAATTAAGCTCACGCGCGGAATTTTGCCCGAAGAATATTTTATAGAATCCTCAACGGCCATTTCAGGAGAAAGATCGGTAAATACTTGCTTGTTCTTACACATGGTTTGGGCAATATGCATGCATAATTCTTGGGTTGCCGGGCCATAATGAAAATGTATCGTTGCTGGGATTGATTTTAGATTTTCATATACATTTAAATCATGTCTTTCTACATCATATAAGATGTGAATGTCATTGATTGCTTCATGAAAATAGAGATTTCCATTAGGCAGATCAGAAATAAGGGAATATTTTTCCAATGGATATCCATGCCAAAATATAAAAAAAGCTGAAAATATTAAAAATTTTCTTATCATGCTTATTTGGTCCAATCTATAAACCATATATCGATATCCTTGAAAAATTCAGTTCCATATTGTGCTAGCCATTCTTTTATTTGGGCTTTTCTCCATTTTTCTTCTTTGGTGAAAATTGAACGATCAAAAAAGTGATAATTATCAAACCATTCCTTAGGAGCGGGTTCTAGGTTTGTATTCTGTGGCATAAAGGGTAGGCAGTAGATATTGTTAATCTCTGCTCCTGTTTTTTTGGTGCGAATTTTCTCTAAGCATCGGTACCAGCAGTGTTTCATGGTAACATTTTCAAAGTTCACAAATTGAAAGTGCATGAGCCCATAGGTATATCCTTCTATTTGATAGTATTTGCCGCCCAAATTCCAGGGGATACGATGAGTGTGAAGGAATTCTGACGAGTAAACGGCCTTAGGGTTATCTGCAAAAATGAAAGGCTTATAATTATTGGTCCAGACTGAATCATCAAATCGGTAAAAATCTATGCTTTTCCATAATTGAATCCAGTTCATAACTAAAGAATCGCCCGGTTGAAGATTTAGAATTAAAGTACGCAAGTAATCATTATCTAAGCAATTTCCGGTAAACATTTCATCAGCATCGATTACCACAAAATGAGTTCCGCCATGCGCTCTGCCCGCATTTAAAAGTGCATTTCTATCACCTGGTTCATCGCGGAACCACGTTTTCTTTCGAATAATTTCAGTTACTTTGCATTCTTTTGCAAGAGATTCAATAAGTGGAACCGAACCATCAGTGGAAACGTCATCTAAAATTATGATTTCATCAACCAACATTGAAAGGCCGCGCAAGCATTGTGGAATAAAAATTTCTTCATTGCGTAATGGAATAAGGCCGATAATTTTTAATTTTGTTTCAGCAAATGATGAAAATGATATAAGCAGTAAGAAAAAAATTAATAGCATTCGGATCTCCTTTTAAATTTTGAAGCATCATACAAAAAAATATTACAAATTAAAAGTCGCCAAAATTGCTTGACAATTTCGACTAATAATTAAAGAATGATGCAAGTTAAAAAAAGTCTAAATAACATGAGGGTAGATTTATGAATAAAATGTTACTAGTCAGCGTTTTGGCCGGTTCTTTTGGGTTATCACAAGCATCAATAGAGTTAAAAGATCATGAAAAATGGTGGCAAACTCAATGCAGCCAACAGAGTAAATTTAATTTATTTGCTGGATGGGTTGGTAATGAAAAAGAGCCATCACGCATGTATATCCGCAAACATATCTTAGAAAAGAATTATAAATCGGTATTAGATGTTCCGTGCGGACTTTGTGTTGATTTTCTCAGCTTAAAACTTGCTAAGCCAGAAATTAGATATGTGGGTGTAGATATAACTCAACTCTTTGTTGACAGAGCTCACGATGCGAATATCCCCGTAAAACTTGGCAGAATTCAAGAACTTCCTGTTGAGGATTCCTCATTTGAAGTCACCTATTCTCGTCATATTCTTGAGCATTTAGAAACCTATCGTCAAGCTATACCAGAATTAGTGCGCGTTGCCCAAAAAGAAGTTCTTATTGTATTCTTTATTAAGCCATCACCATTGGAGCACGATGCGATACTCTCTGGTCTTGTGGACGGTTGCCCAATATTCCATAACCAATACAGCAAATCTAAGCTTGAAACATTTTTAAGAACATTACCCAAAATAAAATCATTTTCATGGGCTGATGTGAACGCAAATGAATGCGTCTTACACATACTTCTATAGTCAAAAAATTTATTTTCGAAGTTATTAAGTTTTATGAACTTAAGAGGGTGAGAATGAAGATTCATTCGTTTAATAAACTGTTTTTATTAACTCTTATATCGTCACTTTGTTTTGCAGTGCCGCAGAAAAGATTAAAAGTTGGTTTATTAGTGATGGCAACGGGAAAATATACTTGCTTCCTGGATAAGCTATTTGCTTCTGCAGATAGATTTTTTTTACCAGAACACGATAAAGTCTATTTTGTATTCACTGATGGGCAAGTACCAAAATCTGATCATGTAGTAAGGATCGAGCAAAAGAGATTGGGGTGGCCGTATGACACTATGATGCGATTTAAGGTATATCGTAATTCCGCGGAAAAATTTGCCGATTGCGACTACCTTTTTGCATGCGATGCGGACATGCTTTTTGTGGGCGATGTAAGTGAGGAAATTTTAGGAGATAGAGTGGCAACGCGCGCTCCGGGATATTATTTCCCCTCTCAACCCCATGATGATTATGATCACAATCCCATATCAGCCGCATGCATTCCCCACGGTCAAGGAATGTTTTATTTGGCCGGAGGATTTTATGGTGGTAGCAGACAAGAGTTTATTAAGCTTATAACCAAGTGTAACGAACAAATTGAGAAAGATCTTGAGCATGGCTATATTGCAAAATGGAATGATGAGAGTCATCTCAATCGTTATTTCTTTGATAATCCTCCCACGGTAGTTTTGTGCCCTGCATATTGCTATCCAGAAAGCTGGCGCTTGCCTTTTACCCCTAAATTACTCGCGTTGGATAAGGATCATAAAGCGTTTCAAACTCCGTTGGAAGTTACCGAATCGATACAATAATCTTATGTTTTAAATAATTTTAAAGTTCTTTATGAAAGGCTTTATGAAATTTTCATTTTTGCGTATAAAATCTTGCATTTTGCTAAATTTTATTACTTGTTTTCATCCTAGTTTTGCTATTGAGCTGCTACAGGTAAATCACTTAAATCAAAAGGCTCTTGCTTATGTGGGTAATACGCATGTTGAAAATGGAAAAGCCCAATTAGAATTATTACTCGCGCAAGGGCTTCAGAAAGATCACTATGTTTTAGAGATTGGATGCGGGGCTCTTGTTGCGGGAATTCCCATAATGAGTTATTTAAAAACCGGACATTTTGTTGGAATCGAACCTAATAAATGGCTTATTGATGAATCTTTAGGAGTCCTTGAAAATAAGCTCATTGTTAACCGGCAAAATCCTCGGTTCTTGCATAACTCAGATTTTGATGCCAGTGCTTTAGATTTAAAGTTTGATTATATAATTTCTCATTCAATAATGAGTCATGCAGCTTATTGGCAATTACCTCTATTTTTGAAAAACTGCGCAAATGCTCTTAAATCAGGCGGAAAAGTGATTTTTTCTCTTCGTTTAACCGAGCCTAATCAATTTGGTAATAAAGGGGCGGCAGCAGAATCTAAAGATGCAGAATGGCAATACCCGGGCAATTCCTATTTCGATAAACAAACTATCATCAATGAAGCCTCTCAGTATTTCTCAACCATAGAACACAAAGAGCTTTATACTGCTATGATTTGTGCTACCGATAAAAGTGCGTATCATGATTGGTTTGTTTTAACCAAATAACGCTTTTAATCTAAATCGATTCCTAAACGAGCAAAAAACTCTCGTAACTGTTTAGTTTTTTGCTCGTGAAATTCATGAGATTCATAATTCCAATTAGAACCAGCTCGATAATGAAGAAAGCAATTACCAAGGTAAATTTCTGAATTACTTTTACTGCTTTTCTGGCTGAGATCAATTAAGGCATCACTAAATTGGTATTCTTTCATAAGATCGAAAGTATGCACGCATGTTTGACATTTGTTTTTGCATTCAGCGCAAGTAAAATCTGTTAAATATCTTTGATTCTCAAAATAGCGCACGCTCGCTTCTGGGTTATTATGCAGGTAATGGTAAGTAAATCCACCTGAATCGGTATTAGTATTGCCTACAAAGCCGCATCCAAAATCTATAGTATTTTTATTGGGCATAGTTGCCATATTCAAAAATACTAATCCTATCCATAAATAGTGAATATCTGCACGCGCTTGATCTTGGCCTGCCAAATTAAATCCTTTTAAGTACTCGCGTATGCTAAATTCTTTTATTAAAAAGAGATCTGAATCAAAGAGTCCAATAATATCATCGTGATTAAATCCTACGGTTTTAAGCGAGTAATTAACAACCGCACAATTTCTTACTGAAGCGTTATAAAATTGACTTGTGTGGATTTCTTGGGGAATGGATATGCATTTAATATTATATTTTTCGCAGACTTGATTAATTTGATTAAACATTGTTTTTTCAGTGGCATCATTAAAGACGATGAATTCATAATCATCTAAAAGAAACTTTTTGAATGTCTTATATTGCATCTCAATAAAGTCAGGACGATTATAGCTATAGGTAAAGAGCAAAATTTTTGCGTCTATGAAGAACGAATTAAGCGCGAAGAAAATGAGGAATAATCTGATAAGCTTCATAGTATCCTTTTAAATGATAATTTATAAATATGTTTTTTATGCGGTAATGTTCGCATATTCATTTTTTTTATGCAAATAAATTTCTTCAATTACGCTGCTTGATTTTTATCATGCAAGATATTAATTTGAATCGTCTGTTACCAATTAAGGAGAGAAAGTGTTTTACATTAGAATAAGTAATTTATTGTCCCTAGTATTGTTGATGGTTTCTTTCGATAATTTAGCGGCTCCCGGGGAACTTGATCAATTAGCAATTAATTATGGCACGGATAAATCTTCGCAGTGGCATAATTATGCTGTGAAATATGAGAAATATTTTGCTCCTTATAAAGACCTTTCTATTAAATTTCTTGAAATTGGACTGGCGATGGGCCATTCAGCGCATATGTGGGAACATTATTTCTCTAAAGCAGATCTTCATTTTATAGAAAATGATAAAAAATTTTTAAATATTTATCAGACTCATACTCCTGGTAGAAGTCATTGCTATTGGGCTGATCAAGCTAATGAAGCTGATTTAGTCCAATTTCTTTTAGAAAGTGGCGGAAATTTTGACATTATTTTGGATGATGGGGGACATCAAATGGACCAACAGATAACTAGTTTCAAAATATTGTTTCCAGCGCTTAAAAGTGGGGGACTCTATATTATTGAAGATTTAGCTACTTCTTATATGGTGGCTCCGGGAAATCTTAAAAGAAGTATTCCAGGAACCACTTCTTCTTTTCTACAGCAATTGGTTGATGAAATTAATTCATTTACGGTAAAGCCTGAACATTTACCCTATTTTTGTGCAGATTACACTAAACATCGCGCTTTAAGTTATTATCAAGAACATATCGAATCCATTCATTTTTATAACTGCATGGTAGTAATTATAAAACGATGATTTATCGGGTGCATATTAATTTTTAAAAATAATACAAACGCTGGTATAAAAATGAATTCCAGATATTTGCGCTTGGTATTGTGTTAAATTTGAAAGCACAGAAGTACCTTTTTTACGATCTGCCAGTTGAGTTCTTGCTCCGATAAAATTTAAATCATCCACTAAATTTTGAAGAAATTTGATCGTTGAGGTCGGGGAGGCTTTGGGGTGATGATAGTCTCCCTCTGATCCATAATCACTCCAGTAGGAAGTATGTAAATCTTCAATAATATACATTCCTCCTTTTTTAAGATAAGGGAAAAGAGTTTTAAAGCTCGTGATTTGTTGATGCATATGATGACCGCCATCGTCGATGATAACATCAAACTCGATTCCTAAAGATTGTATCCATTCCATAAGGGCTGTCTCATTACCTTGATCTACTAAGTTTAATGAACACCGAGAAGAAAGCCCGGCCAAATGCTTGCGACAATCGGGATTGGTATCAAGAAAATATAAGCGTGTGAATGGATTGGTAAAATAGGTGTCCCACATGCGTGCAGAAGGGCCTTCAGCAAAACCAATTTCTAAGAAATTGATATTCTGGTTTTGTAATGCTCTAAAGTAGCTTTCGTATATTTGCGTATAATGGTGTCCTAAAGAGCTTTTATCGGTTCCATATTTAACCGCTAAAGTGTCTAAATTGGCTATGAGAAAATGAACCGAGCAAAGTAAGGATAATCCTAAACACTTGCTCAGTGATTTTATATTTATTCCCAAATACATATATTTCCTTTTTTAAAGATTTTTTAGAGAGTTTTCATGTATTACTAATTTTTAGATGCTTAAAGCAAAGGCCAATTTTATTAAGGTTCCCGTCTTGGGACCACCAACCTTGAAGATCGCGGCTTGAACAAACCGATGTCCAATCTTCTTGTATAATATCTAAAATTTGAGAATTAGGGCGGCGATAGATGCATAAATTGATATTGTTTGCGGCAGACCAAACATCATTTGCAAAGGCGAAATTCCAGGCGCAAATATCCGGTTTTATTTCTAAAATGGGCAGTCGCCACAAAAAAGATTGAGATGCATTATCTTTAGCCAGTGATAAAGAAAAACAATATGCTTGCGTTTGCTCGAGTGCTTTTATGCAGTCAGTAAGATTTATTGAATCAATAAATAATGCTTTATCGGTAGAAAAAGCTATGTAATTGCTGGTGAGAGAATCTCTATAGATCTTGGTGAATAACGCTTTAAAGTTCTCTCTCTCTTCATCCACTTTTACAAAGTTAAAGGTATGAAATTTCTCTTGTAAGTGGTTGTAGCCATTAACTGTAGATTCGTTATAGATATATAAAATGTAAACTTCTCCAAAGCCAGTGCAATGCTGCTGGAGAGATACCAGTAATTCGTTTAATAGTTGTGGATTGCCTGTTTCGGAAAATATAATAAAATCTACTTTTTCATTTTCTATATGTTTGTCTAAGATTTTTACTGGTGTATTAAGAGGAGAATAAGAGTTTTTTGCACGGACTATTTGCGCTAAATGTGCTTGCAGTTGGCGTGAAATACGGTGATCACTAATGCTATTGGCGTTATTATAAATGTAAAGAATCTCATCTTCAAAACAATAATGATGCTCGCCTGCCATTTCCAGCATAGGAAACATCATTGCATAATCCCAAGTCATAGGATAAAAATCACCATTATAAAGTAGATCTTCAAGTTTTATTGCTTTAAAAAGCCACGCATAGAAGGTGCGTAAATGAGAGGGGAGATCCGGATGCTTGCGAAATTCATTATTTTCTACAATGTTTTGCGGCATAGGGGTACACCAACCTTTCGTGCCACTGGGATGCTCAATAAATTGCCCATAAGTAAGCCAAACATCTTTGGTTGAGTATATTTCATTAATGCGTGAGAGTACCTCAGGATCATGGAGCGCATCATCTCCATCTGCGGCTATGATTATTGCATCATTAATGCAGCTGTGAATCATAGTATACAGATTGTGTAATGCACCTTTTCTTTCTTTATTTTTTATCAAAGTAACTTTATCTTGAAGACCGTTTATTTGAATATATTCTTCAATCGCTTTACCCGTGCCATCAGAAGAGCAATCATCCGTAATAATAATATGATAGTTGTGGTAGTTTTGATTTAAAGAATTATTTAAATTCCATTTCCACCAATCTTTATTGTTATAAGAGGGGGTAACAATAACGATAGGCTTTTCTTTTAATTGTGTCTCTCGGGGTATAAAACGGATTAAATCCGTAACATTGCTATGTGCCGATTTATTATCAATTTTTTCAAGAGATTGAATGTCTATTTTTAGACCTTTATTAAATAGAGATAATAGCTTTTGGGTTCCATAGATATTGGTATGCGCATTGGGCCAATCGGATTGCACAACGTTTAAAGGAAAATTAATAATTTTACTTGTCTCATAACAGATTCCATATTTTTGCGGATCTCGATAGCTCATAAACCCCGATTCTAAAGAATACGGAGTTTTGTAATGAGAATTTTTAAGCGGAGATTCTAAATCTGTTTTACGGTATAAGGTAAAATCAAGATTATTTTGATAATTCCAATCATACATACCTTGATTAAAAATCCACAGGTACATTGCGTACGGAAGATCTATGAGTGGGGGAAGCGGTTGTTCGCAACTCATTGAAAAACAACTGTTAAGATTTTTGCCTAATCGGAAGAAAAATCCATGTGCATCATAAGTCTCTAAGGCATTTATACATTCTTCCAGCGTAATGTAATCTTTTATGATGATATCATCAACCCCAAAGAGAATGTAGGGCGTATCGTTATTAAAACATTCGAGGGTGATTTGTTTGAGATCGTCAAAGGGATTTTTTTGATAGATAAATTGCACATGCGAAAATCGTTCTTTAACTACCTGATAGGCTTTTTGATAGTCTGCATCACTGGTGCGCACAATTGCAAAAGTATCTTTTATTCCTTTAACATATCTTTCTACTGATTCTAGAAATGCATAAAGCTGCATAGGTCGATCATAGGAATAAACAATAAGATCAGTTTTTTTAGAAGAAGCGGAATATGCATTAGTACAACAAGTTAGTAAAAAAACTATTAAATAATTGTTAAATTTTTGGATTCTTGGGTGCATCATTAGGATCTCATTTTTATGTATTTTTAAGATTGGGGAAATTATATATCAGTTTAGATGCAGACGCAAAATTAAGTTGAACATCAAAACAAGTTGCGGTATTGTGTAGTGTAATTTTAAAGTGAGTTGTAGAAATATGTATTTAAGCATTCTTTTTCTTGCACTGATTTCATTGCGTATTGAAGCGATTTCAAGTGCCGTAACCTATGATTTTAGTGGCGGTAGATTTGGCGATTGTTTGGTATCTTATTGCCATGCTAAGTGGATTTCCTACAAGTATAATATTCCACTTTTATATAAACCGTTTACGTATTCGGATCAATTAGTAATGCATCAATCTGAAATGCATTATTCCCAAAATTTAGCAGATCAATTTTCGCAGATCGTTACGGTGACTAAAAATCACCATCATTTTGATCCTCATGCAGGAATTTTATATGTAATTCCATTTTTTCCTGAATCAATTTTTAACCGTCACGATGAAATGTATCCTTACTTATTTAGCACCGATTGGCATGATGCAGACTTTAAAAGTGAATTGCAAAAGATGATCTGTCCTAATTCTTCTCTGGCCTTGCCCTATGTTCCCCAGGAAATGCTTACGGTGGCTGTTCACATACGAAAAGGAACTGGATGGGATATTCCCATATATAAAATAACTCCTGAGGAGCTCACGGCATCTCATCCATTGCGTTTTGCGCCCGATTCATTTTATATTTCCCAGTTAAAAAGAATTACTACTCTTTTTTCTGATCAAATTATATATGTTTATCTCTTTACTGATCATGATAATCCGGCTGAACTCGCTGAAAAATATTCTGAAGCACTGCAATCAGATCATATGATCATTGATTATCGCAAAACTGAAAATAATGAATTTGTAAACGTGCTCGATGATTTTTTTGCCCTTACTCGCTTTGATTGCTTAATTCGTGCTGATTCAAATTTTTCTTATATAGCCTCAAAGTTAGGGAATTATAAAATCATTATTTCTCCCTGGCATGGGATAGTTAATGAAGAAAAAACTGTGATTAATGAAGTAAATCTCGAAATTAATGAATTATCATTTATTGTAAAGGAGCTTTGGTAATATGAATCTTTTTAATAAAATTTCTTTAATTAGTATGCTTGCGATTCCGTTTTTTGCGAGTGCTAATCAGATTGAGTTGCGAGAGTATGAAAAGTTATGGGAATATAAAGGGAGAGAAAAAAAGCATTTGGATGAATTTGCCAGTTGGTGGGGCAATGAAAATGCAATTTCACGCATTTTAGCGCGCTTACATATTATTCAAAAGGAATATAAATCAGTTCTAGATGTGGGATGTGGTTTTTGTACGGATCATGATGCATTAAAGAAAAGTTGCAAAGATTTGCAATATTTTGCTATTGATTTGGCCCCTTTATTTGTGCAAAAAGCGATCGATCGCGGAATTTCGGCTCAGATAGCAAGAGCACAACAAATGCCATTTGAAGATAGCTCCTTTGATGTTATTTATGCTCGCCATTTATTAGAACATATGGACGGTTATCAATCAGCATTACAAGAAATGATACGGGTTGCTAAGAATGAGGTTATGGTTGTATTTTTCATCAAGCCACAAAGCGCAGCTGTTGATAAAATGGGTTTTATTGATGTAAATGGTTATCCCATTTATCAGAACAGATATAGCAAGTCTAAAATTGAAGCATTTTTAAAAGGTATTGAGAAAGTAAAAAGCTTTGCGTGGCAAGAGGTTAAGAATAAAGATGAATGCATTCTTCATATCTATGTTTAAGAGATTATTTCTTTTAGCGCTTTTATTTGCTTCTTCATTGGTGCACGCAAAGCAGCAATATAAAATCGGTTTGCTGGTAATGGCAACAGGCAAATATACCTGCTTTCTTGAAAAACTATTTACTTCAGCAGATCGATTTTTCTTGCCAAATCATGAAAGAATTTATTTCGTTTTTACCGACGGGCAAATTCTAGAATCTAATCATATCGTGAGAATCGAGCAAAAAAGATTAGGTTGGCCGTATGATACTATGATGCGATTCAAAGTGTACCAGGAGTGGGCCGATCTTTTTGCTGACTGCGATTACCTTTTTGCCTGCGACGCAGATATGCTTTTTGTAGATACGGTGGCAGATGAGATTTTAGCAGATCGAGTAGGAACGCTTCATCCCGGATTTTGTTTATCCCATCAAAGGCATGATGATTATGAGAAGAATGAGGCGTCATGCGCCTATATTCCTGAAGGGCAAGGATCCCATTACTTTGCCGGAGGTTTTTATGGCGGAAGTAAAAAAGAATTTCTTAAGCTCATTGCAACGTGTAATGCTCAAATCGAGCAAGACTTAAACAATGGAATCACTGCTGTTTGGCATGATGAAAGCCATCTTAATCGATACTTTTTTGATAATCCGCCCTCAACAATCTTATCTCCGTCTTACTGCTTTCCGGAATTTTGGGATTTGCCATTCACTCCGAAATTGATGGCTTTGTGCAAAGATCATAAAGAGTTTCAGGTTTAAGATGCCCAACTATAAATGGGGGTATATCTTTCTTTGTGCCGAATAAAGTAATCAATTTTGCCTTGAAGATCGCCATTCACTTTAATATCATTAATTTGATTGGCAGTATTATAGCTGTAAAGTATTTCGGGCACGAATCGAATATGATATCCAGCCATTTCTACCATCGGGTACATGATTCCCAAATCCCAAGCAGCTTGATAAAACTTACCTTCAAACATAAGATCTTCTTTTTTTATTTTGTGAAAGAGACCCGCATAAAAAGTGCGTAAATGAGTAGTAATCCAACGATATTCTCTAATGCAATTCTTTTCGATCACCCAATAAGGCACTTGAAAGACCATTCCCGGAATCCGTGCTGGAAACCATTCAAATTGACCATACGTAAGCCAAACATTTGGATCTTGATAGAGCGCATTCAAATGTTTTAGTACATCTGGGTGAGAAAGTGCATCATCCCCATCGCAGAGAATGCAGATTTCTTCAGGTTTGCAGGAATGGACTGCCTTATAAATGTTAGCAAGAGCGCCAACATTTTCTGAATTAATGATAACTTTAATGATATCTTCTTTGCCTAATTCTTTCACATACTCTTGTACTAATTTACCCGTATGATCCGGTGAGCAATCATCCATATAAATAATGCGATAATTACTATAATTCTGATTTATCATGGTATCAATATTGCGTTTATACCAGTCTTTGTTTTTATATGAAGGGGTTATAATCACAAACGGTTTTTCTTCAAATGTATGCGATGACCACAAGTATTTATAATGATCGCTAATATATTTTTCTTCTTGGTAGCTTTTGGCATAGTCCTGCTGCCCATTTAAAATCTTTTTTTGATTGAAATAATTAAAAAAATAAGTGCCTGCTTTTGCGTGAACCTTTTTAAATTGAATGCCATATTGACCGCAGCGATTCCAGAATTCCCATTGATAAAAAAAGCAAAAATCTTCTTTAAAGAAACCCATTTTTTCATGCAATGATTTGCGCCACATTGCATGTGGTCCTGGAAGATCACGATAAAGCCATTGAGGATGAAACTCTGGAAGCTCATTAAGATACCAGTTATCAGCACGATCAGTAGGAGTATTAGCGCTGTAAGAAGTATGATAATCAGAATAAACCACATCAATAGTAGGATTATTTATTAGAGCATTCATTTGCACTAATACGGTTTCAGGATCTCGGTAATCTTCAATACGCATAAAGGTAATAAACTCATTCTTTGCCTGAGCAATAGCGCTATTAAAAATTTTACTTATCGTTTGGGTTTCGTCGCCAACAAGAAATTTAATGTTGCGAAAGGTGTATTGATACCGATTAATAATTTTAAATTGTAGTTCGTCAGCATTATTACTAATCAGAAAAAGTTCGGTTTTTTCAAAATAATTATGGCTGGTAATTTCGTTTAAAAAGTCATTTACCGAATCGCCGGCGTTAAACGGAGTAATAATCGTTATCTGTGGCGATGTCAGAACAATATTGTGGAAAAGCATTATCAAAAGTATAAGTTTTTTTTGCATTATTACCCTTTGTTTTTCTAATAGTTTATTGCCGGTAGAGGCTATACAAGATTAAAGCTATTGGCAAGTTAATTTGAATTTGAAAGAAGAGAATTATTGCGCCTGAAAAAAAAATATAGTAGTTCTAGAAAGATATAAAAAAGGGAGCAGTAGAAATGAATTTAACAAACATTTCTAAAAAACAATTTTTCAAATTTTTCATAGTG
>CAYMRF010000024.1:0-20206 GCA_964392765.1 uncultured Pseudomonadota bacterium | reverse complement strand
GGAATCCACTATTTTACGGTGCCGCAAAAATCCTCTCCTGGTTTCGGCTTGCCTTTCCGTCTACGCCAAGGCTACGCCGGACAGGCGCGCAAAAGGAGGCTGGAGTTTATCCTGAGCTTTGTCGAAGGGGCATGCTTTGCAACTTCGTTGCATCAGCAGCCTCAACGGCAGCCTACAGGATACTTTTTTTCTTCGTTTCCGTTCGTGGTGAGGGCGATGCTTGCATCGCGTCTCGAACCATTTTTCGTTGTTTTTAATCATCTAAAAAATTTTAATTCTGTAAAAACCTAATAGCCACATCGACGGATGCCGACGCAACGAAGTTGCAAGGCAGTCCCGAGCCGCCACCTGGCGAGCGTCACGTTAGTGGTTTTTGCAAGCGGCAAAAACAGTGAGACAAGGAAAGGGAATCATGTGGCGAAATGAAGGAGTCCAGGGGAACACCTGGTGCACGGGGGTGCAGGGGGCTTTTGCAAGAAAGCCACCCTGCCGCACGCGCCGTGCAGGCGCATTTATTTTTGCGAGAAAAAGCCCCTTGCTCTCGCGCTAAAAACGCACTGAACTAACTATGACCCACATATTATCAATTTTTAATATTCAGCTATACTCAGATAGATTTAATAAATGATCTAAGGTCAAAATGATGAAAAAGCTTCTTCTTATCGCCACCCTTTTCTTGATTAATACCGCCGTTTACAGCATGCAAGAACAACCTGCTGAAAAATCAAAAGCTGAAGCTGTTCGTGAAAAAAAATATAATCAATATCTTGCATTAAGTAATTTTGACCATAAATGCAATGAAATACGTGCTTGGCTCGGTGACATTGTTTATTCTGCTAAGCATGGGCACGAAGATTTTCATTCTGAACACTATAAACTTAAACGTGAGCTTGCAGAACTCTATAGAATATGGCTTTTTGACAAGAAAGTAGCTCGCATGGTTACACCATCGCCGAGCTTTAATGCGTTAGCGATAACTGCACATCGACTGAATAACGAGTTGAAAGAAGACAACAATGAAAAAACACAATTCATTAAAAACCGTTTATCAGATACTATGGTTGGCTTATTGCAATCTTTACAAGAAGCAAAAGAAAGAAATCAACGTAAAAGAAGTAAGCTTTAATAAAAATTAGGAGCATTTTATGAAAAAACAAATATTGTTTCTTATTTCAGGCTTAATAATAACTTCTGCATCCCACAGCATGGAAAAAAAAGCAGACCCATTTTCTAGTGAAATTACATTAGTTTTGGCACCTAAAGCTGGCGAGATTTCATTAGCAACACCAGCCACGGAAGTAAAAAATGAGGAACCAGTAGTAGCCCGCAATCATGCTATTGTATTTGCTCAGGGTACTTTAGAATCATGCGCTAAAGATACTAAAATTATTCAGCAATATATGGATAATTGTTTGCAACAAGTTTATAAAAATACGGGTTCATTTACTTCATCACACGCCACCTTGGAACAATTGGCAAACGCATTTTACCTCAATCATTTTATTCTCGATAAAACAGCGAAAATATGCGCCAATTCTCCTACCTGTAATACGATGGCAGCTAAAGCCAAAAGAATACTTGAGAGATTAGAAACTATGGATAAACAATGCAGTGATCGCAATGCATTATCAGACACTCTTTCAGGTTTATTGCAAACATTAAAAGATGCAAAAGAAAACGCAAATAAAAATTGATTTAATAAAGAAGGATATTTTTCATGAAAAAACAATTATTATTAATTATCTGTGGCTTATCAATAACCACTTCTGCATTTTGCATGCAAGAAGAAAATAAAAAACCTTGCTCTTCAGCCGCTGCTGATGCAGTAGCCAGTTATCTTGAAAGGGCCAAAGAAGGCGTAGAAGCGATTGAAGCAAGCCCTAGAACTGACCAAACTTCTAATCATTACGAACTTTTACGACAACTAAATATCGATGCCCAACTCGTAAGAAAATCTATCGATACGTGTTCAAAGTCTGCTTTTGAAAGTAAAAATTTTGCTCATGATCATATGGTACTCTCTATTCATGCCAGCAATTTTTATGCTAAATATCTTGCTGAAAAACAAAAGGCTAAAATCTGCGTAAATGCTCCAGCATATCATGCTTTATTATCTCAAGCTGATCTATTACTGGATATTTCTGATGACGCAGAAGCTTTATCAGATCAAGAAAAATTTTTAAAAGGCACTCTTGCAGGATTAGTGCAAACGTTATCAGACGCACAATTAAATGCACACGTGAAAGTACATAGAAAATATTTTAAATCACCTAAAAACTAAACTATATGAATACAACTGCTCCCATTCGTGTCCGTTTCGCTCCATCGCCAACTGGACTTATGCACTTAGGCAACGTGAGAACCGCATTAATGAACTACCTCTTTGCGCAGCAAAAAAAAGGTACCTTCATTATTCGTATTGAAGATACCGATTTGCAACGCAACTTTGATCCACAAGCAAAGAAAATTCTTGCTGATTTGCACTGGCTTGGTCTTGATTATCAAGAAGGTCCTGAAAAAGGTGGGCCCTATCCTCCTTATTTTCAATCGGAACGTACACCAATTTATGAGCAGTATATTAAAGAGCTGCAAGATACAAATAAAATCTATCGCTGTTTTTGCACGCCTGAAGAATTAGAAAAAAAGCGTCAACGCCAAATGGCGCTTAAAATGCCTCCGCGTTATGATCGCACCTGCTTAAAGCGCTCTCCAGAAGAAATCTCACAGCTGCTTGCAGATAATGTGCCCTTTATTTGGCGCGTAAAACTCGATGATAATGGCACCGTGACAATCCATGATTTAGCGCACGGCACTATCACCTTTGAATTTAAAAACTTTGCTGATTTTCCTATCACCCGCGCTGATGGCACGGTCACCTTTATCTTTGCTAACTTTGTGGATGATATGGTTATGAAGATGACCTATGTGATCCGTGGTGAAGATCATTTGACCAATACTGCCAATCAAGCAGCACTTTATGAACTATTCGGCGTAAAGATCCCAACCTTCTGGCATTTGCCCATTTTGTGTAATGCTGAAGGCAAAAAGCTTTCTAAGCGAGATTTTGGATTCTCTCTCACCGATCTTATGGATTCAGGCTACCTGCCCGAAGCGATTGATAATTATTTGGCTATCATTGGCGGCGGCACCTTTGAAAATGAGATTATGAGTTTGCCAGAGTTGGCACAGAAATTAAATTTTGAACATATTCATTCAACGGGACACGTACGCTATGATGTGGAAAAATTGCGTTGGCTTAATCACAAATGGATTGCTAAATTGTCTCCTGATGATTTAACCAGCCGTTGCATGCCATTCTTACTTGCAAAATATACGCAAGCAGAAGCATTGCCACCAGCAACGTTAACGGCATTAATCCAAGCTATTAAAAGTGATCTGCAAACACTTGCTGATATTGGTCCTGCACTTGCATTTATCTTTGAAGAACCGACAATTGATAAATCGATTCTTAAAGATGAGCATGCGCCATTAGTGAAATTGGTACAAGAACAACTTTCATTAATCGAACAACCTGAAGCATTTGTAACGGCACTCAAACGAGAAGCTAAAAATCAAAACATTCCCTTGAGCCAACTGTTTTGGTTCTTGAGAATGGCATTGATGGGCAAAGAGCATGGCCCGGCGATTCATGAATTGATCAATATGCTTGGCGCACAAAAAGCACGCCAGCGCATTGAGAAATTAGTGTGATAGTTATTGCTTTTCTCAAACTATCTTTACCGTCTCAAGTGAGCGTTTAGGATAGCATTTAATTATCTTCTATTTGCTTCAGGATCTCTTGACTTGAGAATATCTAAAAGATTTTGCATCCATATGAAACCTATAAATCCGCTCCACATTTTTAATCCCAATCCCAATGATGGATTCCACTTGGAAGCTAATTTGTATCCTGCAAAAATAGATGCCGCATCTAAAGTCAGTATTCCCAAAGTTTTTGTGTAGCGATTGATGGTGTTTCTCGCTTCTAGAGTCTGTAGATTTTCGCGAACAAGCTTCGCCGAAATTGGACTACGGCAAACAGGACACTTAATTTTTCTTTCTGTAATCCATCCATTTAAGCATTCTTTATGAAAAATATGCGGCACGTTGGTATTGCAATGAAGCGCTGATAGATTATCTTGCTCTTTAAGTTCTTCTAAACAAATAGGGCAACTTTTAGCTTGTCTAATTTGTTCTTGCGTTGCGGGTTTATTAGAAACTAGGGATGCATGGAACATGCTTTGGGTTGACTGGCACGTTGCAACCAGCAAGGCCATAAAACTGAGTACTATTATTTTTGATTTATTTAATTTCACGAGTAAAACCTCCATTTCCCCATTTTAATTATTTCTTATTTTCTTTTGCTTCTAATTGCGCTGCACGTTCTTCAAATCGTTGCG
Source organism: uncultured Pseudomonadota bacterium (assembly GCA_964392765.1). GTDB lineage: Bacteria > Babelota > Babeliae > Babelales > Vermiphilaceae > BTUB01. The sequence continues at coordinate 15,806 of CAYMRF010000024.1, read as the reverse complement.
CTCGTTGCAAAGGATCTGGATGAGTATCCACTAAAGCGGTGAATTTTGACCACATATCTTTCTTCTCAGCCTTTTTCGCTGCATGCTTCCTCATATGATTAGCTGCCCCCTTAAGAACTTGAACATCATTAACCACTCCTTCGTCTGCTTCTTTTTCAGCTAAGTTTAGGAATGTCCACAATGTGGAAACATTGAGTGCAAGTTGACTTGCACACGAGAAGATTTTAAGTCCAATTTTTGGCTTCGCATTTAGCAAGTTAGGAACTTTGTTTAATCCCAGCATGCGGTTTACTATTTGATGAGTTAAAATTGGCATTGTCAGCCCAAGTATGATTCCTTTTTCAGGATGATGTTTTTCAAGATGCGTGGTTTCGTGACTTAAGACTCCTCGCACTTCATTGTATAACTCTTTCTTCTCCATTCCAAAATGCTTTTTAATAGAATTCCGTAATGAATTTTGCTCATCATATGCTTCAGAAATGTCGCCACCATCGCAAAGAATCATTTTTTTATTGAAATTAGTTACGGCTGAAAATTCCGATGATTGCTGTATATCAACAGTCTCCCAATCTTTATAATCGTTCGATTTAAGTATTTGCCGAATCCATGCCTCTTTTTTTTGATTTTCAGCTGCAAGCTCAGGATATTTTAGTGCCAAATCTTTTGCATTATTTTTTTGATGATGGTAAGCGGCTAACTGACTAATAGAAAACGCCCAACATGGTCCTGCGGCATTAGCCCACTGAAGGCCTATCGAACCCTTTCTCAGCATATTTTTAAGAAATCCGTTTGAAGCATTGCGATCCATTGAAATCGCAATTGATGCATAGGAAAGCAATAGTAATGCAGTAAAACTATTTTTTATTATTTTCATGAGTAAAATCCCCATTTCCACATTTTAAGTATTAACTATACATGCCTTCTGGTGCTTTTGAACCTTCTGCAGATTCAGAACGCTTAGCAACGTTTAATTTTTCTTCTCTCAAACATTCCATAAGCACTTTAACGCTATCTGGATTTGATGCTTGAGCAATGAATATCTTTCTCCCAAATGAATGCGTCAACTGATGCAAGGCGCGATAGCTAAATCCTTTCGTCTCTTTTGCAAGATGATCTAATATTGCATCGCTAAATGTTTCTTCAAATAACTTAGATAATTGTTGTTTAAGCGCTTCTTTTCGCTCAGCATAATTAGGCAACTTCATCTCTAATGGTTTGAGATGATTCAATATTCTCTTATCCAGCATATCAATGCGATTGGTTGCAACGATAATGATAAGCCTTTTATTTTGCGAATCAAATCCTTGAATCTCTTGCAACAATACATTCACAATTTCTTCGCCGAGTTGCGTGTTAGCCTCTTCCCAGCGCAATCGTAATGGTAAATTATCAAGGCTTTCAATAAATACAATGCCCGCTTCCTTTTCCTTAAGATTCGCTTTTAGCGACTTCAATTTATTTTTTAAATTCTGAGCAATAGTATTAGCACCATTTACAATATCTTCTTGTTTTATAAGGTGAAAATTTTTACCAATTTTATGTGCCAATATTTTTGCAATCTCAGTTTTTCCGCATCCTATAGGCCCATGCAAAATATAGCCAACGGGCAACATATCTTTAATTTCATCAAATTCTTTACATTCCAATAATGAGCAAAGCTCTTTAATCTCTGGCACTGCTTCAAGTGCATTCATATAAATATCTTCTGCTTTATGAACCTGAGGAGCTTCTTTTGCAAATCTTGCCGATATGCCATTCAACAGATTGATAATCGATGATTGAACAAGAACCGTTGTTGCCCCCATTGCACCACTCATAATTGCAGGACTCATCGTAATGGCAAACTCTTTACTCAATGCAAGTGCTTTATCAAACTGAGATGCATTTGAGCTTGAATCGATTATGGATTCGGGCATCGCCGCATTACTCGTTTTAAATATATAACGCGAAAACAGATAACCAGCAGCGCATCCTGCGCCCACTAATAGTGCGTTTTTAAACGTATTGCTATTATTTTTAAAGAACGCCACTATCTTTTCTTTTTTCGATGGCTCTGGCTTTCTTCGCATTGCAACGCCGTGTGGCACGCAACCGAATAAGAGTGATAAACTGAGAGCCGCTAAGCTCATTTTTCTTGATATATTCATGGTAAAAACCTCCATTTCCCCATTTAATTATTCTATTTTTACTCTCCAGCTCTAAAAGTAGCTGGCGGCTGCAGTTGATTGGCAGCGGCTTGTCTTTGTTGTTCTGCTAGTCTTTTAAGCAATGCTTTTTTCTCTAATCGTAAATCTTCAAACCCACTTCTCATTAATAAGAAGCCCGGAACCGCAGTTATTAATCCACCTATAGCGCCTTGACTTATTGCTATTTGCGGAGACATGAAACGAGTTCCTGGAAGCGCTTGGATTGAGCTACCAAAAGATATACTGGGCGAAAATACCGCGGTTACATCACCGGTGTTATAATTTATTGGTTGCGCTACCGAGCTTTGCCCAGCAAATGGAAGAGAATCTCTTTTAAAACAAAGCAAAGCTGATAAGGCAAAACAGCCAAGCCCTGCTCCTATTTTAAGATAGGGAGCCCATGATCCGCGTAGTTTGTTCGCGTTATCATCGCTTTCAATATAATTAAACCAGCCATTAACATTAATAGGCCTTTTAGGCTCATTTTGCATGCCCAATGAGGTGCTCGCAATTGAAAGCATTACTAATGATAACAATAATTTTTTCATGATTTCTCCGAAGTATTTAAGCTATATTTTCTTTATCTATCAATGTAGCAGGAATAGCCAAATTGTCAAATTTCTATTTGTAATTTTTATGCCTAGGGCAGGTTAACTTTCTACCTTGGGCAGTTCATGCCATGAAGTAGTGAAATTGGGTGATTTCTTCTCTTTTTTCACCTTCCAGGGATGATCAACCCCCGTAGCAGCAAAGGTAAGTTTATCAGTGCCCCATTTCGTGGTTACCCTATCAAAAGCAGCCATTGCCTCTGCCTGCTTTGGGATATCTTTGCCTGGTTGGCACAGGTTCATCTGCATGGATTCTTCGCTTACTAAATCATTGAGGATAATACCCACTTTTTTATAAGTAGTCCCAGATTTATACATTTTTTTTACGCATGCTTTTGCGGCGCTAATAATATCTGGTGAATATGAACTGCCCACGGGCAACGTGAGGCTCGCACTCTCAAAATAGCGTTTATCATCATGATATTTTTTTATTAAAACAAAGACGGTAACATGCGCTGCAATTAAGCCTTGTTTGCGCAATTTCCTGCCCGCTGAAGCTGCGTGAGTAGCAGCCGCTTCTTGCAAATGCTGCAATGCCGTTATTGATTTACCAAATGAGCGCGAAACGGTGATGCTTTGATTCGGCTCAACCTCTTCATCAATTTTGTAGCATGGGATTCCACGCAACTCATGCACCATTTTCAATCCGTTTACCGTCATCTTTTTGCGCACCCAAACATCATCTGCATATTTAAGCGCACGAGCAGTGGGGATGCCATAACCCATAAGCATTTTGGCATATCGCCGCCCTACTCCCCAAATATCTGCCACCGGAATTTTTTCTAATAGATCATCAATATCAGGCCGATCGGTGATATCAAAGCATCCGGCCATTGCAGGATTTTTCTTTGCAATTTTATTTGCGATCTTAGCAAGTGTTTTAGTGGGGCCAATGCCAACAGAAAGCGGAATGCCGGTGCATTGTTTTACTTTTCTTATTAAAAGTTGCGCACGGGCCGCATAATAGGCCGCATCATGCTCATGGCCATAATCGGCTATATGCAAAAATGCTTCATCTACTGAATAGACTTCTAATTCCGTTGCTTCTTGTGCGGCAATCTGCATCACCCGAGAAGACATATCGCCATATAAAGAAAAGTTAGATGAAAAAAGAATCACATTATGCTTTTTAAAAAGATCTGCGCATTGGAATGCGGGAACGCCCATGGGAATTTGCAACGCCTTTGCTTCATTGGATCGCGCAATCACGCAACCATCATTACTAGAAAGCACTACCACCGGTTTGCCAATCAATGATGGATCAAACACGCGCTCGCATGAGACAAAAAAATTATTACAATCAATCAGCAAGATCCGTTTAGGCTTGCCGGATAATATAGGTGACAACACCCCACACCTCAAAATCGCGGTCTGCCGTTATGATCATCGGCTCATCATTCTTGCTATCAACCAGCATTAAGCATCCATTTGCTAAAAGCACCTTTCGCACCACCAGCTGCCCATCCAAGCGAGCAACAATAATCTTATGATTGGAGAGTGAAAGCGAACGATCAACCACGAGAATATCATCGGATGAAATTCCTGCATCGAGCATGCCATCTCCTTTTACCCGCATAAAAAAAGTAGCCGCTGGATGTTTGATCACCAGCTCATTAAGATCGAGCGCTAATGAGAAATCATTTTCAGCCCATGAATGAAATCGAGTTGAAACGGAAATTGGTTTGGTCATTTAAATAATATTTTATGTGGTTACAGGATTCTCACTCGCTTCTCGCGCATTCTCTAAAGCCTTTATAATGGGCGAATTATCTCTACAGCGTCTTTTTTGATCGATAACCACACGCGATAAAGCGGCAGTTACAAATTTTGGATTGGCTTTAACATGTGCCAGCACAAAAAGTGGTAATTTGCGATCTCCAAACGTGATAGTGGGAATAATATATTCACTAAAAACATGTTCATGCTGATTTGCGTCGCCTTTCTGCAAATGCCTTGTAAGCCATTGTCCAGCGCCGCGAGTTCTTAACCCTACCGCATTTTCTACTCTAGTTTTTATTTGTAGCCAATTTAGATTATTTAATAAGAGCTTAGTGACATCTGCACTATTAACCGCCTCATAACAATGGTGATTGGTGTGCGCCCATGCTCGAATAGCTTTAGTAGCCTTCTCGGGCAGAACCGATGATTTAATAACCTGTGCTAAAATTTTTGCATGCAATTCTCGGGGCAAATTTATGCGAGTATAGTTTTCTTGTTGCGCAGGCTGCACCATTGCAGTACTTGCAAGAGGTTTCAATAATAAGAAGATAAAAATTTTAATAAGTCTATTCATGATGAATCCAGATCTATTCTGATTTAATTATATTGGTTACTATTATTAATAATATAAAGGATAAATCATGACGGAACAAATAAATCCTAAATATAAAAAAGAAGTGATTCATGCCGTGGAGTATCACTTTCCACAAGCCAAGATTATTTTGTTTGGCTCACGAGCACGTGGCACTGCCAAGGAAGGCTCAGATATCAATATTGCAATTGATGCTGGCAGCGCGATTCATCCTCGAGAAATAGTTCGAATACATGCAACCATGGAAAATCTCACCATTCCACTTTTCGTTAATGTAGTTGATCTAAACAGCATTGATCAGAATTTTAAAGAATTAATTTTTAAAACTGCAATTATTTGGAAAGAAGCAAATCTATAAATTAAATTTGCAAGCTCAATCAGTCGATGCGGCTTTCATATTTTGCGAAATGCGTTTAACGCATTGAGCAACATACATCTCTTTTGTTCGGTGGATATTTTTGGTGTTATCTCTTTCATTTATTTTTTCATTATTATGAAACATATAAAGAATTCTTCCCAGTAATTGATAATTGATGACACCTTGCTGTTCATTTATATCTTTTTTCAGCCTCTCCCATTCCATCACGGTATTACCAAGTGCAACGTGCGAACATAACAACACAAAAAAGAGTTTAATCGCATTCATGATTACTCCAACTATAATTCTTGAGAGGGATCCTCTAATCGATTCGGTAACTTCTGTAGGTTACTTACTAAACGTTGTTGTTGGAAATAGTTCATCAAATTTAAAAATTCTTGCTCGCGCGATTCGGGAACATAAAACTCAAAAAGATTGGTTGGCGTATCAAGCGTACGATCGAAGGCAAGATGTTCGTAGCTTTTTAAAATTGCTACGACGTACCAGCAAAAGGTTTTGTCGACGATGGCTTGGTAATAAGAGCAGTAGTTCATAATTTGGCCCCCACACATCCCCGGCCTACGCTTATCCGGGCCTTCCGGCTCGGCAAGCTACGGCGGGCAGGCTGAGTTAATATTGCGTACTTGTCCTCCGAAGCCTTGGCGTAGGAGGATCGAAGGATAGGTTAAATTCTATTTAATACGAGTATAGCATGAATTAACTTAGATGTTCACAAGCTAAAAATAAATTCTCATTCTTAAACCTTAACTCATCTATCTTTACTGTTTGTTTTGCGCCTTCTGCGCAGGAGCAGGGAGGTTTTCATGCAAAAAACCTCCCTTGCAACCCAAAGTTGCCCCTAAGGGAAGACTCTTAGGCATCCCTGAAGTGCGGCGAAATGCCCTTGCGGCCCTCTGGCGTGCGCCATCGGGTTAATCCGCTTTGGGCTAAAGCCCGGCAGCGATTGCAGTCGCCTTGCAGGAATAAAACACATTTACACAAATTAAAGGACGTAGCTTTCTACTTTCCGTTCGTGGGAAGTGGCGATACTTGCATACCGTCTCGAACCATTTTCCATCATTTAAAATTTTAATAAAACACCTAATAGGCGCATCGAGGATGCCGACGCTTGCGAGGCATTCCGAAGCCGCCACCACGCGAAGCGGTACGTTAGTAATTTTTGCCATATGCAAAAATAGCAAGCTTGGAAAGGGAATCATGCGTCGAAATGAAGGAGTCCAGGGGAACACTGGTGCACGGGGGTGCAGGGGGCTTTTGCAAGAAAGCCGCCCTGCCGGACGCGGCGCGGAGCCGCACCAAAAATATTAAATGTAAAAGAGGTTAATGTTTAAAAATCACATTTCTCGACTCGGCAAAAGCCTCGCTCGAAACGAACGGAGAATATAAAAAACTTAATTTGGCTTCACACGTGGACAAGCCATACCAGCAAAATTTGACGACTTTAGAATAAAGGTGCTATACCTAATCCATATGAGATTAAAAAAACAAAAGGATAGCAAATGTCGGTAGTAAAAAAGCAGCACCCGATCTTATTAATAACTACATTCTTTGTCCTTAGTTTCTACTCCGATACTCTGCACGCCTGGGCCTCAAATGCACGTAACGATCCTTTTCCCATGTACACCACTTTAGATCCGCAATATTTTTTATATGAACGCGAAAAACAGTTAATGTTTGGTATGCCCGATGAAAAAGGAACGCCAGAACGTATCATGATCTCGCTTTCTCCGTTTGGACAAAATGCCACGGAAGCAAAAACCATTGCAGGAACCTACTGCAAAGTTCCTGATTTTGTTGCCAACACCTGTGCAGGACAATGCGATCAGATTAACTGCAGCAATCCGGTTCCTACTGGTTGTAATTTATGTTCAAATGCAATTCCCTTAGGTGATATTGATGGCCGCTGGAATTTATTAGGATTATTTGCAGGCGGATTTCCAGTAGGATTTAACCTGCCAAGCGTTCCTTTATATGCCACCGCATTCGGCACACTCTTTCAAGGAATTCCGCCGGGGACGGTAACTTCAAGTCAAATTGATATTCAATCAAATAATCCCTGCGATCCACGATTTGGTTATGTTTCAGTGCCTCTCAAATACCGCAAGCGCGGAATTCGTTGGGATATCGAAGCCCAAATTTGCGGCGACTTTGGTTTACAATTTCAAGGCGGTGTGGTTGAAATTAGTCAAGTACTCAATCCGTGTTTAACTAATTTAACCAATAATACTGATAGCGTTACTGCGTGCGGCACCAATTCATTTTCTGGCCAAACTTTAAATTGCGCAGTATTTGAACAATTGGTTCCTCTTGCGCGGCAATTGGGCATTAACATCTGCAATTTCACCAAATGGGGATTTGAGGATATGTTTGTTTCGCTCTATTGGCGCCATGCGCACGTGGTTAATTTTAATCGTGATTTAAGTTGGGCGCGCTTACTGGTGATCCCTTTCTTCCGTTTAGGCGGCGGTATTGCAACTGGCCGCGCAAAAGACCCTTCACAAATTTTTTCACTACCGTTTGGCAACAATGGAAGCAATAGTGTTAACTTTAACGTGGGTATGAATTTAGATTTTGTAGAGACGGTGGAAGTAGGCGGCGAAGTGGGCTACAGCCATTTTTTTAAAAAAGATTTTGCTAATTATCGCATGCCAACCAACGTGATGCAAAGTGGTCTCTTTCCGTTTGCGACGAATGTGAGCATTCAACCCGGAGATAGTGCGTATGTGGCAGGCAAACTTGCCGCGTATCATTTTCTTGATCGGCTCTCATTCTACTTCCAGTGGGTGTACGTACACCACCGCAAAGATTGCATCACCATTCTTGATGGCGATTCGGCATTCATAAATATCGATAATCAGAATCCGCAAGCCAAATGCCCTAATACGGTTTGGCGCGTGCAGCTGGGCAATATTGCATTTACGTATGATATCTCGCCCAATTTAGCAGTAGGCTTCTTGTGGCAGCAGATGTTCCACGTGCGCAATGCGTATAATAGCACCACCGCATTGTTTACGCTTAATCTGATATTCTAATTTAGAAAGTGGCAAACGGCGAATTCATTGACTCATGAGGAAGATCAAAGGGACTTACTTGAGCTCTATAATGAGCCAATTTCTTCAGGCCATAAAATACGATAGCAGCCGCCGTTAAAGATCCGATCGCTACAATCGAATATTTTTTTACTTTTTTCCACCCTATTGCTTGAGTAGAAGTAACCGTACATGCATTGACCGCAAATATGAGCGAAAGAGAAAGCACTAATGTTCTATTCATAGAAATCTCTCACTTACTTATCCAAATTTATTAATTGCAAAACTTGCAGACATCGAATATCTGCATTTATCGTGCAAAGCATCTTTCCATCTGGCTCAGAAACGCTATTTTTGCCTGTTGTAATTCTTCTACCGTTAAATCATATTGATCTAACTTCCACTCAAAAAATTCGTGTGCTTCTTTTCTGCACGTGGAACTTTTTTGAAAATCTTTAGGCTTTTTAACTATTAAATATCCGAGTGCGGCTACCGCTGCAACAACACAGGATATTTCAAGCGCGATAATTGAATATTTTTTTACTTTTTTCCAATCTACTGCTTGAGTAGAAGTAACCGTGCAAGCATTGATCGCAAAAGCGAATACCAGAGAGATCGAGAGTGACCTTTTCATAGAAACCTCCAAAAGAGTTATCGGGTGTCATTATTTTTAAATTACCAAACAAAAAGGCTTTTTTCAATTTTCCAATATTTCCTATTTGAAAATTTACAACGAGTCCTGCTAGTATCCCCTCTAGACCTATTGCTAGACAATAGGCGCAAAATTACTTAAAATACAAAGAAGTAGTCTAAAATAGATTAAAATTCCAACGAAAGGCCGGCGACTTATTATGTCAAAGAAGTCTAATATCTCAGTATACGTAAGTTCAAACGTTGAACGCGCGCTTAAGCAACTTAAAAAGAAAATCGAACGCGAAGGCGTTGTTCGCGATATGAAACGTACCGTGTACTTTGAATCGCCAACTCAAAAACGTCGTAAACGCCTTGTTCGTGCAATCAAGCAAAACTTGATGCGCATGATCACCACTAAGCCTTCTTAAGCTAGTTCATGAGCGTATCCTCAATCAAAAAGTCACAAAAAGAATCTCTTCTTTTCCGTGCCATTGCCAATCTTTTTTCTCAAACCACCATGGACGACAATCGCCTTTTAGGTGTTGCCGTGAACCGCGTGAAGCTATCTGATGATAAAAGCCATGCCACGGTCTATTTTTATACGCCGGGCGGACTTGAAGAGTTTAAAGAAAAGCTGCCTTTCATACTGCTTTATAAATCTTCATTGCGCCGCGCTTTGGCTCATTCAATTGATTCTCGATACACGCCAGAATTAGTTTTTAAATACGATGACCAATTTGAGAAAGAGCAACGCATTCAAGGGTTGCTTGAGAAAATCAAGGGAGAAGACTCATCGGATTCTTCGGATTAGTAATAATTATCCCCATGCTTCTGGCATGGGGTTCTTTTTTGAATGTGGTAGCCTATCGGCTCATCAACTGGCAAAGCATCATCACTCCCAGCTCCAACTGCCCGCACTGCAAACATTCTCTTGCCTGGTATGATAACATTCCGCTTCTTTCTTATTTCCTTTTAGGTGGCAACTGCCGCTACTGCCAAAAAGCAATTTCGTGGCTTTATCCCTTTATTGAATTTATAACTATAAACATCATGCTCGCTCTTTTTGCAAAAATTGATGCACAGTATTGGCTTGCATATTTTATATTCTTTTCTGCATTGATTGTAACAATCCGCACCGATTTAGAATTTATGCTGATATCTCGATTTGTGACGATATTTTTAATCCCTGCCGGATTTCTTTTTTCTGTTCTGGGTTGGCTTCCCATCACCTTCTCTCAAAGTATTTTTGGCTGCTTGGCCGGATACATTGTATTACTGGGGGCTGCAGTTCTATTTTCGCGACTTATGAATAAGCAAGGCATGGGGCAAGGAGATCTGGAATTACTCGCCTTCATCGGCGCCTTTATTGGCCCTTGGGGCTCTTGGATTACGTTGATGATTGCATCAACGGTTGGCGCCTTACTCGGCATTATCTATATGGTTTTAACTCGCCAAAAAGAGAGTATTAGAATTCCTTTTGGCCCTTTTTTAGCATTAGGCGCAATTCTTTTTGTGCTCTATCAAAATACCTTTATCTCTTTATTGCAACAGAACTTTTAAAATCCTTTTTTCTTGTGTTCCAACGCGTTTTTATAGTAATGCTGAAGATGAATTATATATTTTTTGCGTCTGTAGAAATTAGGGGAAGCCGTGAAAAGATTTTTTGCAATTATTGCGTTGTTTGAAATAGCCCATGCGGATGTTAAGCTCGTGAATATCATTAATCTTACGAATACAGAAGTGGAAATCTTTATTGTTGGCCCGCTTTCTACCAATAAAAACTTAACTGGTACATCGAAGGTGCTTTTAAAGCCTAAAGGCGAACAAATGGGCCTTAATATTGAGTTGCTATCTAAAAAAAATCCAAAACCTTCATCAATAAAAATTCCTACGCATGATAATTACCACTATTCACCGAGTGGCGATACCCCAAACATCGATCTAATTATAGACACTAATAGAATCCAGATATTACCTTCCAGCCCTAACACAAGCAACCTAGCAAAACGAATTGCCTCTCCGGATGCAAAAAAGCCAGGCCACGATTGGATCGTTAATCAAGTTTCGGTGAAATCAATCGATAACAAATCTCCCTATCTGGCAGATGTGCGATCAGGGCTTAAGCGTTATCAAGAAATGCTTCTCATCGGGCAAATTTCAGAAGCTTTACCAGGCAAAAAAGTTGAAAAATCGCCTATCATTCTGGATAAAGGCCAGGAATTGGTAATCTATGTAATGATCAAAAATGACAAACAAGATGACAAACTAAGACGAGCGGAATATCTGCCTACCGGAAAAGCAGAAACTCTGGAAGTAATCATTGATAAGGATGGCAAAGTTTTAATACAAGAACATCGCCAATCATCAGTTACCGTGCCCTTTGATGATGAAAAATAATAAATTTTACTCAGAAGTTTCTGAAAATGTTATTTGAGCATCTTCAGGATACTCGATAGTGCAATCCGTTTCTGCGTCTTTTAATCCGGCAAACACTTCAAGTGTTTTGCCTTTTTCACTAATACAGCTTATTGTTGAATATTTCTCACTGCTTTTTGCATCTTTTCTTATTTTAGTGAACAGAGTAATAAAAATATCAGCGCGCTTTTGAGGAATAATAGTAGTTTTACCGCTAGATTTATTCTCTATTGCAATGCTCACAATTTTTTCCAAAGGGCATGAGTGAGTGGTTACATGGACATACTTTAAAACATCATGGCATAGGGGAGCATATGATTTGGTAAGAGAAGTTGTTGCTTGGGCTGACTCATCAACGCTCCATTCTTTTATTAAAGCCTGCGTTTCTAAAACTTTCTCTTTATGGCTTTTATAGTGATCATGAAGAATTACGCTGCAAATATCTGCTTGTTGTAACGCATGCTCTTTAGAGTCCTGTTTTAACTCAAGAAATAATTGATTGGTAGGCGTAAAGGCTTGCTTTGCTCTCAGCGCTGCTACCACTTTGGGCATACCTACTGATGGCACGTTTTGCATTGCAAATAATGGAGAAGCAAACAATACTATCACGGCAATCGCACTGCCTGACTTAAAGATTGAGTTCATAACACGTATCCATGCTGTAAAAATATTAAAAATTATCAAGAAAAATAGTGCCAGAAAATCAATCCGCGTCAATATTTATTAGCTTTACGCTAAATCATCCTGCAAAATAGTGATGTTATTATTCTGATCCACCGCAAGAATATCAGGCTGACCATCACCATCAATGTCGCCAACGGCAATAGCCAGAAATCCATTTTCATTGGCGTAGGCTTGATTTAAATAACTGCTGGATGTGCCTAATTTACCAGTGAAATAATTAACACCTTCAGAGCCAGGGAATCCATAGGTGTAATAAAACTTTTCTCCCGAACCACCACCAGTATACCCTTCAGGACTCCAACCAATGCCACCTTGACCTGCGAGTTGCGTTGAATATCTTCCATTCTCTGCCCAGTATGTTTTTTGCGCTGCGTAAATAGAGCTCAATTGCATGTATGCTTCGGCACGCTTTGCCTTTGCTAAATATTTCATAAAGTTCGGAACGGCTATCATTGAAAGTACCGCGATAATCGCAATTACGATCATGAGTTCTATGAGTGAAAATCCTGATTTTTTTAACATTTTTTGCTCCCTGTTTACTATCCTTTGATCCGCCGCCGCAAAGGCTATGGCGGACAGGATGAATGAAATCTACACCGTTCGCCTCGATAGAACCCCGAAGGGGTGAGTGGAGAGTCTTCAGTCGGCCCTTTCTCCATTCGCTTCGCTCCATCGAAACGAACGGGCCGTAATTAATGCTGAGACTTTCGAAGCATAAACCATAATTTATTACATCTAAAGCTAAAGCCTTGATCAATGTCAAGCATCTATGCAAAGATAAAATTTGAAAATCAAATCATAAGCACCCTTCGAGACGCATCTTCGATGCTCCTCAGGGCGAACGGGTGGGTTTAATGCAAAGATAAAATCAATAAATAGGAGTTCTTAATATGATGAAAAAGCTAATTTTAATCACGTTGCTTGCAGCAACAACCACTTCGCAAGTACGCCCCATCAATGATATCAATCGCTGGGGAATGATGGGCGCAGGCCTTATTCTCACCTCTGCAGGCGCACATACACTTTTATATCGCTATCATAATGAAATAAGCCATAGAATGCTTGATACTTTAATCGGGGTGGGCCTCATCGCAGTAGGGCTTTATAGTATTGCGGCACCTGATAAAATTATCAGATTTATTGAACGCTCACTCAGATAGAAAACATTAAATAGCATTACTTGCACCTTGATTGACAGCATGTATTGATAAATTGGCAATCTTATTTGTCCCTGAATTTCTATAAGAAATTATTTTAAGCCATTCTGGCCACTTATCTGCTTTTTGAATCACAGATTTTAGAAAAAAAGAGCGGCCTTAAAAACCATGATTTACAGGTTCAATTGGCGGTTTTTAGCCCTGAAAAAGCTCAAGTTTTACTTTCTGTTTTGATCTTTTGTAAATAAACCGGGATCCGCCCGATGAATATTTATTGTTTGACATTTTTACCCTGCAGTTTATCATAAATATGTACCTATACTTACTCTGTAAGTAATGCGTCCAACAAGTATTCTAACCATGGAGAATGATATGAAAACGAATACTAATAAACAGCTGTCTACCAAAGATACGGTAGCGCTGGGTAAACAACGCAGTTACAACGAGGTTGTTGAATTTTTAGATGCGCATTGGCAAACCAATGTTGCAGACAAAAACCTCGCGGTAATGAAAAAACTTGATCAAGCATTTGGTAATCCCTCAAAATTAAACACTGTTTTAGTTGCAGGAACCAACGGTAAATCACTTACCATTAACTATGCTGCTCAATTGTTACGCGAAGAAGGTTTGAAAGTGGGCACATTCTATGCGCCACACATTCTCACTTACAATGAGCGCTTATCAATTAACAATGAAACGATTTCAAATAAAACGTTCACTGAAGTTGGTAACGATGTAATCAATATGGCAGAGTCTTTGGGATTAACCCCAAATTCATTTGAAGTTCTGACCATGATGGCATTACTCTTCTTTAAAAATAACGATGTTGATGTTGCAGTACTTGAAGTGAGCGAAGGCGGAACTTTCAATGCTACCAATATCTGCACACCAAAAATTGCTGCTATCACTCGCGTCACCTGCGATGATGAAGCATTAGTAAAAGATGCAATCACCGATATCTTTGGTATCGTTAAGCCAAATACCTATGTGGTATCTGCTGATCAAAGCAAATTAAACTTGCAAGTAATGCATGATTTAGTAAAAGAAAAAAATGGCGTTTGGTCTATGCCAATTCGTAAATTGGCTGCATTGCCATATCCTATGGAACAATTGCATGGCCGTTGCGCAGCGTTAGCTGAACGTATCGCTCATACCTATGTAAATAGCTTTATGAATAGCGAAACGATTGCAAACACCTTGTTGAGCAAACAAAAAGGTCAACGTGGTCGTCCAACCTTAGAAGCAAAACGTCAATCAGAATTGAATCCAAAGAAAACGGTTGAGCAATTTTGGAAAGAAACTTCTAACTTATTGCCCGCTCGTTTCCAACTTCTGGATAAAGAAAAACCAAGCATCTTGCTTGATAATGCAAGCAACTTAGATGCGTTCAAAAATCTTCTTCTTGGTATTCGTTTGCTCCATTACCAAAAACCCCTCAAAGGTATTACTTTGGTTCTTGGTTGCAATAATCCAGAATTAGATCTTACTGAATTCTTAAAGTTACTCCGCTACTTCTTCAAGAAAACTTCTGGCCAAGTAATTGTTTGCCCCGTAACTCCGGTTCCTGGTCAACATGCAGGCGCATCATGGGATGTTGAAAAAGCAACCAATGATATTAAGAGCATGAAGATTAAAGCTCGCTCTGCAAAAACCTTCAAAGAAGCATTTGAAGCATCGCAAAAAACCGTTGATGAACGTCATGGCTTGGTTGTTGTAACCGGCTGCCCTGCAATCATCTCGGAATACTGGCACTTCAAGGGCATTAAGAAGCTCTAAGGTTCAGTCACTAGAATTATGTTAAGGCCGTTCATGGTGAGATTATCAAACCATAAGCGGCCTTAATAGTTTTAAGAGATTTTATATGATTAACTCAATTCTTCTTTCACTGGGCGCCGGTTGCTTAACCGGATATTTATACGGACTCCTCTTCCTGCAATCAAGAAAAGGCGTTCCTTCTTTAATCACCCATATCGTTTTTACCCTGCTGCGTTTTTGCTTTTTATTGGCGGCAGGAATTTATCTGTTAGCATTACCTTCCATTCAACCAATAACTCTGGTACTCTCATTCTTGGCAACATTTTGGTTGGTAATTCTTAGGTATAAATTCCATGGATATTGGCCTACTCAACGGTAAACAGTGGCACCCTCTTTCTTATTTTGGTTTTAATCACCCTTTTTTTGCGATTAATTCCGATACCATTATTAACACCTGGATTGTTTTAGGTGCAATCATCCTTTTAATCGCACTTTCACGTTGGCTTTTGCGTTATAAATCAAGCACCGGCCGCTATATTGTGCTCACCTATGTGCGTACCTTTATCGATTTGTGCGCACAATCATTCGGTTATTTTGCCTATGGGTATACTGCCTTTATTGTAGCAATCTTCACCTTCATCATTTTATG
>CAYMRF010000023.1:0-20223 GCA_964392765.1 uncultured Pseudomonadota bacterium | reverse complement strand
CGATTTGAGCATCATGCAACCCATGCGGTAACTGGAATGGCCGCGTACTTAACCGGGATTGCAAGTTGCCTTGCTGGAATCGGAGCAGCTATCGATTTTAGCGAAAAAAATGCACACGGTAAGGCTGCTCTTTCTGCGTTTGCCGGAACCCTCGTTGGAATGTCTATTGTATATAAAACACCACAATGGACTGACTCCTATATCCTTGGCTATGACAAACCAAGAACCACATCCCGAAATATTATCACTTTGCTTTGCAGAACTTTTTTACCCCTTCCATACCCACTGGGTATCGTAATCGGTGAATTAGGCGCTGAAAAAGATTTAGAAGTAGCTTAAAAAACTAGCAAGTAAAAAAGCCTCGCGAGATTGCGAGGCTTTTTTACTTATCATCTATTTAACCCTCGGGCCCTTGCAGATCTCCTGCGGGGCGAAAGGGCTAGTCTTTCTTGTATCCACATTCTTTATTAGAACAGAAGAGCGTAACCTTACCTTCTTTATCAGTTTTCTTAACTAAGAATGGCAGTTTACATTTCGGGCATGGCGTTTCTTCAATGTCACCAAACACGGCAAACTTGCATTTTGGATAATTACCACAGCCCCAGAATGAGCCTCCGCGCCAACGGCGTTGTACCACTTCTCCGCCATCCAATGGGCAAGGGAATTTTGCCTTAATATGATGAATATATTTGCATTCAGGATATCCCGTGCAGGCAATAAACGGCCCGAATTTACCAATTAATTGGCGTAACGGCTTGCCGCATTGCGGGCATTTTTCTTTGAGCACTTCTGGTTCCGGCGCCTTAACAAGCTCAATTTCTCCCGCATCATTTCGCTTAAAATTGGTCGTAAAATCGCATTTTGGATACCCCAGGCACCCTAGGAACTCGCCTGCCTTACCAAAACGAATGGCGAGCTTATGCTTGCCGCATTTAGGGCAAGTAACCTCGGTAGGCTCAGCCACTCTTTTGCCATCTTGGCCTTTAAAGGTTTTAACATCTTTGGTGAACGGCTCATAGAATCCGCGCAATAACGTATCGCGATCCAATTCTCCGTGAGCCACTTTATCAAGATGCTCTTCCATATGCGCAGTAAACTTTACATCCATAATTTTGGGCAAGTTATCCACGAGCATTTTGGTGACCGTCATACCCAATTCAGTAGGATTGAATTTCTTCTTGGTATCAACCACGGTATATTGGCGCGCACGAATGGTGTTCATAATCGTTGCATACGTACTTGGTCGGCCAATACCTTCTTTTTCTAAATCTTTTACCAGCGATGCTTCAGTAAAGCGCGGCGGCGGTTGAGTAAAATGTTGTTTTGGATTTATTTTACCCAGATCCAAATCATCATTTTTCTTAATGCCTTTTGGCAATACCACTTTGCCTTCTTTTTCCTCTTCATCATCAGCAGCATTATATACTTTTAAGAATCCATCAAAGATAAGTGTTGACCCCGTAACTCTAAAGGTAAACTCGCCACCTTTAATAACCACTAAACGTTGCGCATATAATGCGGGCTTCATTTGGCATGCAATAAAACGTTTCCAAATAAGTTCATATAAATTGCCTAAATCTTTAGGCAAGAATTTGCGAGCTTTTTCTGGAGTAATAAATGCATCGATGGGGCGAACTGCCTCATGGGCATCTTGCGCAGCAATTTCTTTTTCTTTGGCTTTCGATGCTTTTGCATAATGATTTGCAGAGTCAGGCAAATAATCTTTATCAAAATTTTTATGAATAAATTCGCGTGCTTGTTTTAGCGCCGTATCAGATAAGCGTAAAGAGTCAGTACGCATATAAGTGATTAATGCAACTGGCGTGCTGGGATCTTCTAGCGGCACCCCTTCATATAATTGTTGCGCTAACTGCATCGTCTTTTTAACTGAATACCCGAGCTGGTTAAACGCAGCTTGTTGCAAAGTACTCGTCATAAAGGGAGGCAATGGATTTTTAGTGCGCTCTTTATCAGTAATCGATTCGATGGCATAATCAGCTTTTTTAATTTTGCCAACAATGTCATCTGCATCTTTTTTATTGGTAATATCTGCTTTTTCTTTACCTATTAGGGCAAGAGCGGCTTCTATAGTGCCTTCTTTATGCTTGAAAAGCGCGGTGATTGACCAATATTCTTCTGGCTTAAATGCACGGATCGCTTCTTCACGATCGCAAATTAATCGCAATGCTACTGATTGCACGCGGCCTGCAGAGAGTCCGGGGGCAATTTTTACCCAGAGAATTGGCGAAACTTCATAACCCACCCATCTATCAAGTACTCTGCGCGCCTGCTGAGCAGCTACTTTATTAAGGTCAACATTGCCCGGATGCTCAATAGCATCTTGAATAGCAGATTTGGTAATCTCGTTAAAAGCAATACGATAAATTTTAGCTTTTTTAGCAACTTTTTTTACTTCTTGCTCAACGTGCCATGCGATAATTTCCCCTTCTCGGTCAGGGTCAGGTGCTAAATAAATCTCATCGGCAACTGATGCTGCTTTGCAGATTTCCGCAATCGTTTTATCTTTATTTTCGATTGGTACATAATCAATTTCTATTGAGCCATTAATGGTAACCCCCGTTTTTTTGGTAGGAAGATCTTTAATATGGCCCATTGTGGACATAATTTTAAAATCTTTCCCCAAGAACTTGGAGATTGTTTTAATTTTGGCAGGAGACTCTACAATTAATAGCTTTTTCATATCCATTTCTCGTCATTATTACAATTCTTGTTGCTTCATTATTCTAAGGCATATTCTTATTGGGAAGCACTATTTGTGCCCGTTTGACCCTTATTTATAGTAATCAAAAAATTTACTAAATGTCAAATATTCTCCGGAGCTCTCTTGTAAGAGAGCTCAATATATGCTAATTTTGCCCTGAATTATTAAAAACTTTATGAGGAAAGTCATAGTGTATTATTTTTTAAGATCTTGGAAAGAGTCAATCTCACTTTTTGCCCCTAAACAGTTTAAACTGTTTAGTCTCGTAACAATAAAGTCTATTTTTGAGTCCTATAAATATATCATCCTCCATTTTGGATGGCTCTTTGCGATCACGGCACTGCTTGATTTAAGCTATTCCCAGTTCTGCCTTTATCTCAATTATTTGTGTTTGCTGCCCTTAATTGGATGGTTTGTGACAATTTTTGGCATGTATTTGATAATTCGGCCCTCAATCAAGCGCAAAGGCTGGAGCTACTATAAAGATAATTGGTTAAAGTTTATCTATTTTATGTTCTTTAGCATTATTGCCTATTCAATCCCTTTGGCAATGCTTTCTGCGGCGAATAAAATAGTTTATCTCACTCAAAATATTCATACGCTTTTTTATTTTCTTCTATTGCCGGTTTTGCTGATTCCCATTTTAGTAACTTTTTTAATGCCACCGAATTTAATTGTTTTATATGTATCACCCCTGCTCACGTTTTTAATTCTTTTTATTTTAGATGGAGATGGCAGCATCAAAAACGTTTTACAATCAGTGGTTCGCGCACTAAAAATGATGATTTATAATTACCCATTCTGCATTCTGATATTTATTCTTTTTGTGATTTGCTCGGTTTCTTACACCGTGTTTATCGCACGTTGGTTCGGCGTGGATAGCTTTTTATTGTCGCCCATCGTTTCAAATGCATTCTTGCCCATTCCTTTGTGCATCCTAACTAATTTTTATATTAAAAGAGTTCATGATCAATTTGGGCTTTATTATCCTGAGACGGTTAAGGAATAATGATGATAAAACCATTTAATGTGATTCTCACGTTAGCAAGCAGATTTTTATTAATTCTTCTCCTGATTTTTTTATCAATTCCTCTTACTATCTGCTTTTTATCGCGCCAAAAACTTTTAGTCGATAATAGATTATTCAAACTGGTTCAACAGTTTTTTTATTGGGGCTGCCTCAAATGTGCGTTGGTGCCAATTACTTATAAGGGAATTACCAACATTCCTGATCAACCCTGCATTATCGTTGCGAACCATCAATCATCTTTGGATATTCCTTTAGTAGGCCGTGCGTTAAGAAAAAAAACTCATGTTTGGCTTTCCTGGGCAGAACTTGCAAAAGGCCCATTGTTGCGATTTATTGTGCCGCGCGTTTCGGTGCTGGTTGATATGACAACTCCTATTAGAGGATTACGTACTCTCATGCAAGCAATTGCCGTAGTAAAAAAGCATGATTGGGATTTAGTAATTTTTCCTGAGGGCGGCCGTTTTACCGACGGCACGGTGCATAAATTTTTTGGTGGCTTTGCATTAATTGCGAAAAAAGTTGACCGGCCCGTGGTTCCCATTAAAATAATTGGCGCCCAAAAAGTATATCCTCCTAAAACATTCTGGGCCTTCTATCATCCCATTACGGTTGTTATTGGTGAGCCGATGGTAATTCTCCCGGATGAAACAGAAGAAGCGTTTAAAGATCGGGTATACGATTGGTTTGTGAATGATGCTAAGGAATAGTAATGGTGAACTATTTTCTCAGATTTGCTCAAGTTACTTGGTTATATTGGCTTGTGCCTGCATTGCTTACGCTCATCGTTATTAAGCGATGGATGCCTCACGCTTTTTATGAATATCCGTTAGTTTCAACTCTTGCAAAACTGAGAAAAACGCGCGCGCCCACGCATAAAAGAACTTTTAACTTTCTGCGGTTTTTAGTCCTGGCATTACTCGTATTTTTACTGGCAAAACCTCAATTAGTTGATAATCGCTCTAATGTTTTTGTTGATGGCATTGATATTATGCTCGTGCTTGATGTTTCAGGTAGTATGCAATTTCAAGATTATGCGGATGACCAGCGCTCTCGCCTTCAAGTGGCAAAAGATGAAGCATTACGATTTGTGCATAAACGAGTCAATGATGCGATAGGTTTGGTAATTTTCGGCAAAGATGCTTTATCACGCGTGCCTTTAACGCTTGATAAAAAAATTATTAATAATTTAGTGAGTACACTAGAAATTGGCATCATTGATCCGGATGGCACCGTTTTAAGCACCGCAATTATCACCGCCGCTAATAGACTCAAAAATTCAACAGCCAAAAGTAAAATTATGATTGTACTCACTGATGGTGCGCCCAGCGAGAATGATACCGATCCAACGCTGGCCATTGAACTTGCACAAAAAATGGGCATTAAAATATACACTGTTGGTATCGGCAGCGATGAAGAGCAATTTCTCATGCATCCGCTATATGGATTAATACCTAAGCCGCGCATCAATAAAGCATTGCTCTCCAAGATTGCTCAAGAGACGAACGGTAAATTCTTTTTAGCGCGCGATTCAAAAGATATGCGTATGATTTATGATACGATCGATTCTTTAGAAAAAACAACGCATGAAACATCGCTGTTTAACAAATACTATGATATTTTTATTCCGTTTGTTTGGATCATTATCATTCTTTTATTGGTTGAACTCCTTCTTTCAGCCACGATTTGGTTTGGTATATAACGATGAATAGTTGGTTTGGAATCATTTGGGCACAGCCTGAAAATTGTAAATATCTTATTCTTTTTATCATAGCCGCTGGCTTTCTTGTGTATCGGTGGACCCGCAGCGCTCAACTTATTTCTCTTTTGGGCAAGCGAGTGAATGGCATTAAATTTTTGCATAACACGGGCCAGTTTCGTATCACTCTCAAAAGCATCCTCTGGGCAATCGGATTACTTTTTATTTTTCTTACGCTGCTCCATCCATGTTGGAATACCAAGGAAGAAAAAGTAGTACAAGAAGGGCGCGATCTATTTATAGCGCTTGATATTTCCCGCAGTATGCTGGCGCAAGATATTTCTCCTAATCGCTTAGAATTTGCCAAACAAAAAATTACCACTTTGGTGAATTCTCTTCCGTCTGAAAGAATTGGCCTCATTCTTTTTTCTGGCTCAAGTTTTGTACAATGTCCGCTCACGCGTGATCGCAATGCATTTTTTATGTATCTTAATCAAATCGATGTGGATACTATTGCATCTGGATCAACCGCGCTTGATCAAGCGCTTGCACAAGCATTAGATGCTTTTAAACAAAGCGGAAGCCAAAAAAATAAATTACTGGTTATTTTTACTGATGGAGAAGATTTTTCAAGTAACCTTGCTGCATATAAAGATGAAGCTCAGCAACAAGGGCTCACCATTTTCACTATCGGTATCGGCACTCAACAAGGCGCGCCAATTCCACTCTATGATCAGTTTGGTAAACAATCGGGCCATTTGAAAGATCGGGATGGCAATGTAGTGATCTCACAATTGAATGAGCAAATCTTACAAAATCTTGCCCAGGATTTGGGTGGCATCTATGTGCATCCTACCGCTGATAATCAAGATCTTAAACAATTAATTCAATTGGTGCAAAAACGAGAAAAGCAGATGATTGAAGAGCGCACCATGGCGCAGCGAGAAGAACAGTACCCATGGTTTTTATTAGTGAGCTTTATTCTTTTAGGGATTGAATGGTTATTATGAAACAGCAATTATTATTTTTACTTCTTATTTCTTTTCAAGTGTATGCCCTCTTCGACTATGATCGTGCAATTTCTGAAAGTCTCAAAGGAAATTGGCCCGAAGCAAGCCTACAATTGCAAAGAATATTAGCGCATCAACCTGAACGCGCTGATATTCTCTATGATTCAGGCGTGAGCGCATTTAAAAATAAAGAGTTTGATAAAGCACTGGCTTACTTTAACAAAGCAGCAGAAAAAGCTTCAGTGCAAGAGCTTAAAGAACAATCTTTCTTTAATGCGGGCAATGCGCATGTTGAATTAAAGCAGTTACAAGAAGCCATCGATGCATATGATAAAGTGCTCGCTTTAAATCCTCATCATGAAAAAGCAAAACATAATAAAGACATAGTGAAGAAAATGCTCGAACAACAAAAGCAGGAAGAACAAGATAAGAAGGACCAGGATAAAGAGAACGATAAAGAAAACCAAGAGAAAGATCAGCAAGAAAACAATCAGGATAAAAAAGAACAAGAAGGCAATAATCAAAAAGACTCTGATCAAAAACAAAATAAAAAAGGCCAGCAAAAAAACGAAAAAGATAAGAAAGAGCAAGAAAAAGATAAAAAACAAGAAGCTGATAAAAAAGATAAACGCGAAAAAGAGAATAAGGATTCGCAGAAGCAAGAGCAGCAGAAGAACGATCAATCACAGCAACAAAAGTCTAAACAAGAGCAAGCAAAGCAGCAAAAAGAATCCGCTGATGCTAACAAGAAAGAGCAAGCCGGCAAACAAGGGAAAATTGATGCTGAGCAGCCTCAAAAACTCTCAGTAGCATTAGAGCGTGCACTGAACGAACGCGAGAAAAAAGATGCCGAGTTAAATAAAAAGATGATTAAGGCAATGGCAGGATCGCAAACGGGAGGCAACAATGGCATCAATTGTTGGTAATGATTTCTCTCGTTCGTATCCCTCTACTCGCGCTTTCAGCGCTCCATCGGGACGAACGATTTTGAAATTTGCTCGTTATTTGAAAAGCAGTACTTATATAAAAATTAAAAACATACAAAAAAAACTATTTAATCCGTTCGTCCCAATGGAGGACGTAAGTCCGAGTAGAGGGATACGAACGGCAATGGCATTAATGCTCTCTCTCTTCTTCATCCCTTCCATCTTTGCAGCATCAGTACAACTCAAAGTTTCGACCATCGATAACCAAGCGATCAAAGAGGCAGGCGTCGGCCAACCCTTTGCATTACATGTGATTGTGAATAATGCGAGTAACACCGCCCAATATCCGGTTATAAAAAATGTAGAGAAATACAGTATTCGCCGCACTGGATTTCAAATGAATATGGTGAATGGAGATACTTCCACTACCTACACCTATCAAATTCGCATTGATGAACCGGGCACTTTCACTCTTGGCCCTGCGCATATCACCGAGAATAATAGTCTGGTGGAATCCGAGCCAATCACCATCCATGTATCAAGTGAGCAAAAATATGCTGATGCAAAGCGTGGCACCGATGCAAAATCAAAAGCAAGTTTTCTGCGCTTAACCTGTAATAAAGAGCGCATAAGCGTGGGCGAACGTGCGCAATGCACACTCACCTTTTATACTGCTGATCAAATGGTGAGCCTACAATCGCTGATAGAACCCGATCAAAGTAGTTTGCAAAGTTTTTCGTTAAAAAATAAAATGGGCCCTATTACCGGAAATGAGACAATCAATGGCATTGATCATCGTTATGCACAATGGAAATGGGATATATATCCTACCAAGGCGGGCAATGTAGTAATTCCCGCCTATGCAATCGATTATAACACTCAAACAAATAACAATATGTTTTCATTTTTCTTTGCGCAGAATAATGTTAAAAGAACCTATTCCAATACCATAAGCTTGAATGTTGATGCACTGCCCGCATCGCAAAAAAATCCTGTTTTTATTGGAACTATTTCTGGGTTTTCTGCAAAAATTGAACCCGCTCATGCACGCGTTGGCGAGGGAATGGTACTTGCGCTGGCAATCACGGGCGATGGGGATTTTGATATGATGCCCATGCCACCACTTACAGGATTATCAGAAAATCTAAAATGGTATGAATCAAAACATACCAATGAGCCATCTAAAATCGATCCTGCAATGACTACTCATTCTATGGAATACATTGTGCAAGCGTTGCAACCAGGGGATTATCAAATTCCTGCGCAAGAGATTACCTATTTTGATACGCGTGATCGCGCTTATAAAACGCGTAAAACTAATGAACTGAGTATTCATATTACGGGCAGCGCTGCCGCACCGGCTAAAAAAATAATAGCAGAACCGGAAATTGCGCCAGAAATTCAAATAGAAGATTCTAACGATATTAAGCCTATTGCCCAAAATGGTCCTTGGGTTGCACCATCACTTGCTCTCGTTCCATGGCCCTTTTTCTGGATTCTAATGGCACTCTTAAGCGTGGCATGGCTTTTGTTTATTTTACTTACTACGAATCAATCATGGTTATATAGAACAGTTGCACAATGGAATGCAAAAGCTTCAATCTACGCTAAAGCACGTAAACAGATTAAGCAAGCGCATAACAATGGCAATTATGCTTCATTTTATACTATTTTTATTACTCTTCTTTCTACCCATTATGCTATTGAACCAGCAGCATTATCGCCTGAAGTGATCGAATTAAAATTAGCTTCGTCAGGTTTATCAGCGCAAGCAATTGCTGATTGGAAGCTCTTCTTTACTAAAATTGCTGAATCGGGTTTTTATAAAAAATCAGAAGATCCTTATTTTTACTCGCACTTATATGATCAAGCATTATATTGGGTAGATATTATTGAAAAATTACCGCGCAAGGAGCAATCATGAAAAATTCCGCGCAAGAGATTTTTTTACAAGCAAATCAATGTTATGCAAAAAAAGAATTTAAAGAAGCAGAAAATCTTTATAAAAAAATTCCCAAAAAATCTGCTGCGGTTTGGTATAATCTCGGTAACTGTGCATATAAAAGTGGCAATGATATGCAAGCACTTTTGTATTGGAAGCGTGCGAGCAAATTAGGCGATAAAACTATTAAAGCGAACAGTGAATATAACACCAAGTTAGTGGCCGATAAATTAAATATTTCACTGAAGAATCCATCGCATTTGCAAAATGTTCCGGTGCTTCCGCTGCAAATTTTATTTTTTTGTTTATTTAGTGTATTTTTGTTCACTAATCGCAAACTGTGGCGCACAAAACGATTTATCATGCTGGGTGTTTTGGGCATCTTAGTTTTAAGTGCAGGAATAATCACCTATGCATCGTATCGTACTAATACCAGCACCTTTGCATTGGCAATGAGCGCCGAAAACATGGCGTATGTTGGCCCAGACGTGCACTATCATCAATTAGCGCAAATACCACTTGCAAGTGAAGTGAAGGTACTTGCGAGCGAAGGCAGTTGGGTAAAAATAGATTGGAACGGCTCCATTGGATGGATTGAAAATAACAAAATCGAAATACTATAACAGGAATTTTATGCATATTCGCTTGTTATTACTTTTTACATTAGTACCCGCATCAATATTGAGCATGGAACAACAAGTAGTTGCAAACCCCATAAAAAAAGCAATTTTAGTTGCTTTTGAACAAAAGAGAGCAATGCTTTCAGGAATGCCTGAAGCACATAAAGTACTAAGACTGCAATATACCAAAAGACGCGCTCTTTCTTTGAAACACCATGAAACTGATAATTACAATTTCTTTAACCAAATGCTTAAAGAACAGGTATTAGTAGTACCTCATCCCATACAAGCTATGCGTAATAGTATTCATCAGTCTCCTGATTCTACGCAACAAGAAAAGGATGCTATTCAAACGGCATTCGATACGATGTATAATGCCACCACATTTTTTATCAGCGATCAAGATGAAGATGAAAAAAATCCCGATGGATTTTCCTCTCGAGCACAATTAAATAGATTGCTCAATGATCCTGAAAATATTGATCTATGGAATCGCATTAGAAACAAAACCAACAAACCTAAACCTCCTGCAACATCATTATCCCATACAAATTTTTTCTTCAATCAGCAAGCATCTATCGGGGTATCCGTTTTAAATCTTTGTACTGATACTTTGAGTTTTGACCGATTAACTACGCGAAAGCAATTAATTATGATGGCTGCAATAATACAAGAAGAATTAGAGCAACTAACTCAAGAATTAGAAAAAGAAAAAAGTTTGGAGCAAATATCGTGAAAAAATTATTACTTTTTTTATTAATAGGAACATCAGTATATTCGATGGAACCTAAACTTGCAGCGCCGCAAAAGCCATCAAAGAAAGTTAGAAAAGAAATGTTAGCGGATTTTGACAGTAAAAGAGCTATGCTTGCCGAATTACCAGAAGCCCATCAGGCATTAACGCGCAATTTCACTTCCGTATGTGCGATTGCTTTGAATAAAAATCAAAATAATAACTTTAAGTTCTTTGAAAAGATGCTTGTTGAAGAAGTCTTCGCTTCTTCAGGTGGTACAAAACTTGAGACTGGCGCTAAACCAATAAAACTTTTCATCTCTGATCAAGCTGAATATAAAAGATCACGTAAACATGGTTTTTCTTCTCGAACACTCTTAAAGCGGTTATGCAAAGATTCTAGCTTTGTCGATTTATTCAAACAACTCAAAACAGACAGTTGTACTATTCAAGGCTATCAAAAACTTCTTTCTCTGATGACGCCCCATTTTCAACAAAATAATATCATAATAAAACATGACGATCTGAATGCAGAAACGCCGTATTTAAGTATCATTGCCACTAATGAAAATAACCCAACAATACACAGACCAGAAAATTATAATACATTAAAAAGATTACTTATCGGAGTTGATGTTCTGTCTCTTTGTCTATGTACGCTCCCCTTTGATCGATCTGCTACGCAAGAAGTGTTGAAAAAAATAATTGTGAAAATCGATGAAGAAGAAAAAAAATTTCTGGCATTAGAAAAAGAAAGTTCGGAGTAAAACTATTAAGTACCACACAAAACATCTGGGGAAAATAATTATCGGCTGCGTGCTTTTGGCCATGCTTGGCCTCACCACGCTTTTAATTATTGAGTACCGCTTCTTCCATGATCAGGCGCAAAAAATGCTTGAACTCAAAGAAGAATATCGAGCATATACGGTTGCCGTTAAAAAAATTCTTAATGAATATAATGCGATGAAAGAACAGGCCGGAGAGGATAGTGAGATTGCGGTACAAGAGACCAGCGATTCAAAAGACTCTTTCATCGTGGTAAATCGAGAGCCAAATTATCTCAAAAAATCCACAATGGAATATTGCCGCAAGCAGAACTTAGATTTCATTCTCAAAAAATTAGATCCGAATGAATTCCTCGATTACACCGATCAAATTAAGAGAAAAACGGTTACTGCTCAAAGCAAGAAAAAGCGCGCTCGTCGCAGTCGCCGCCTGACTAATATTACTATTCCCATTAATCAGCAATATTCTGACGCGCTATTAAATGCGCCTAAAGATTTTGATTTTGCATGGCCAATAAAGCGCTCTGATTTCTGGCTATCCTCATTCTTTGGCCCGCGCAGAAAGCCTGATAGATCATGGGGATTCCATTATGGCATCGATATGGCTGCCTGCCGAGGAACTCCGGTAATGGCTGCGGCTGATGGCATGGTGATCCAAGCGCATATGGATCCTGGTTATGGCAATACTATTTTGATTTCTCATAACACCAAATATAAAACTCGCTATGCCCATCTGGATAAAATATTAGTAACCGTTGGTCAAAAGGTGGATAAGGGTCAATTGATCGGAAAAGTCGGCGCTACCGGCCATGTCCGCAAGAAAAAAGGCAGAGATGCTTCTCATTTGCATTTTGAGATCTCAGCATATGGAAAAAAATTAAATCCACTCTCATTTTTTATGTAATAATTATGAAAAATTATAAAAAAACACTCATCTTTATAAGTATATTTCTTATTGCCTCAGTAAAGACTTTTTCTATGCAATCAAACAATCCATCATTAATAGGAAAACTATTTATAGTGTATGGCCCGAGTGGCGCGGGGAAATCAACATTGGTAAGCGAGTTAGCAAAAAGGTTGCCCAAAGATCTTACTCCTGAGCAAGTAATTACCTACACATGCAGATTGCCACGATCTGGTGAAGTTAATGGTAGAGACTACCATTTCATAACCCAAGAAGAATTTCTAGAAAAACAAGCTTCTGATTTTTTTGTGTATACTACCAATTTGTATAATAAGTTTTATGGCTGTCCCCGATCTATTGTGAATGATCTTAATAGTGGAAAAAATCTGATCATAATTCTCGATCGCGATGGCACCAAAGCAGTGGCTCAATCTATCAACAATTCTGTTTTAATCTGGGTTACTGCGCCCGTTCAAGAATTAGAAAAACGCTTACTTAAAAGAAATTCAGAAACTGATGAGCAAAGAGTTGCACGGCTTGAGCGAGCAAAAAAAGAGATTAATGAAGAAATTGCCGATAAAATACATCATCATGAAATTATCAATGATAATCTTGAACAGTCATTAAACGAATTGGCTTGCTTGATATCATCGAAAGCTAACCCTAAATAGTTATCCCAAATTATTTTGTTTTGGAAAGCAAATTATCTCCCAAGCGACCACCATTAAATAAATAAGTAACTGCGCCCTTTAAATCAGCCAAACATTTTCTTATCGCAGGGATATCTTTCTGATTAAGAGTTCTAATAAGAGCGGTGAGCCCTTCCTTGTTTTCAAAATTCGCATTGTTAAGTAACACGCCAACCTCTTGAGGCGTGCGGGCATAGCGCGTTTGCGGATCTTTTATATCAGGATATTCTATTAAATTGCTTTGCACATAAGAAACGGTGAATGAGATTCTTCTTGCCGCATCTAATAATGCCTCGCGCTCATCATCAAGCATTGGCTTGAATTTTCGGATAAGGTATTTAGTGGTAATTTGATCTCGCGCAGGAGCAGGCGGAGCTTCACATTCCGGTTGAGCAGTTAATTGTTGTTGTTCGGTTTTTTGCACTTCATGTGTGAGTTGTTGTGTTTGAGCAATGTGTAATGTTGCTAAGGCCTGTCTGGCTAATGATTCAGTTTCTGCGTTACATTGCAAGGTAACACGAGGAGTAATTATTACCGGTCTGGGAATACTCGTAACCATTCTGCGTTGTTCTTCAGGCCACTCGAATGCACATCGATTAAAATCTCCTGGGCATTTATTATGATTAATTAAACCATGATCCCCTAAATCATATTCAGCAGATTCCACTTTGAACATTCCATCGGAATAGCGGAAAACTCGTATCCATCCCTCGCCCACGGGTTGAGAAATTCTGCAGCTATCTTCCAATTCTTCAAAACGGGCAAGCCTTGCATTAATGCCATTATTTCTTGCAACAATAAAAAAGCGATCTTTTTCACTATTATCCGTAATTCCCGCTCTGCGCAACGGGCTTCTAAATCGTGCAAATTCTGCAACCAAATTTGCTGGTTCTTGCATCGCCCATGAGAAGACAGGTGTGCATAAAAAGCTTAGTGTGAAACTAAAGGCCATTTTTTTCATTTCTTAAATCCTTTTGTTAAAGTATTAGTAATCAACACGCAGTAATGTAATATATATATCTGCTTGCTGCGCAAGAATAAATTATTGGAGATCTAATGATACCATTTCTATTACTATTGTTATTTGTAGCACCATCCTTTGCCATGCAGCGCTTGGCCTTAAGCGCAAGAAATGCGCCAATAGCGCATGCAATCATCCCTCTCAATAGATATGCATCTTTCCACAAAAAAAGTTTAGATATGCGACTCCAAAATGCTCAGGAAAAATTATATTCTGCAAGAGAAAAATACGATGAACATTCGTTTAACGCAATTATGGGAGAAAATCAGCGCAAAAGAAAATTAAGCTACCATTGGGCTATCAAATGGGGGCAAGAAGTGGCTATCCGGAAATGTGAAATCAAGATGCTAAAAATGGTAAGAAAGCTTCGATCTAAAAAAGATGAGATTGTTACATGAAAAACGCATTAGAGACCTTACTGGAAGTTTGTAAAATAAAGCATCCCCATGCAAAAGCGATTTTTTGGGCCGGGTCAGTTGCAAAAAATGAACGCACAACTAAAAAATCTGATCTAGATTTGGTAATCGTGTATGAACAACTTCCCAACATTTACCGTGAAGCTTTCATTCACAATAATTGGCCAATCGATACGTTTGTAAATGATGATAAATCATTAAAAAATTTTTTTGAGATCAATAGAAAAAATGGAACAGCAGGCTTGCTTTCTATGGTAGCTGAAGGAATTGAAATTCCCCATTCCACTGAATATTCAGCTGCATTGAAAAAAATTGCTATCCAGATGCTCAATCAAGGCCCAATTCCCTGGACTTCTGATGAAATTAAGAGCGCACAATTTTTTATCACTGATTTATTAGATGATATTACTGATTCACATTCTCAAGAGGAGCAATTAAGTTCCGTGATATATCTATACGGATTATTGGCAAAATTTTACTTAAGAACCAACCTTCAATGGGCAGGCGAAGGCAAGTATCTCATGCGCAAGCTAGAATCATTTAATCCTAAAACGGCAACTCTGTTTTATGATAGTTTTGATAGTTATTTCAAAACAAATTCTCTGCTTAACATTATCTCTCTTACCGATAGCATACTCGCCCCATATGGCGGAAGACATTGGGATGGATTTTATTTAAAAACCCAGAATTAAAGAGATTTGTTAAAAATATCACTACTAGAAAACAAAGAAGTTTCATGATAAATTATATGGGATCACTTGAGTTTTTTTAGAGGAATTTTCTGATGAACACCATTTCTTACAACGATTTCTTAAAAGTCGATATTCGAGTGGGCACTATTATTGAAGCACATGATTTTCCAGAGGCTCGCAAGCCTGCTATTAAACTCGTGATAGATTT
Organism: uncultured Pseudomonadota bacterium; assembly: GCA_964392765.1. Classification (GTDB taxonomy): domain Bacteria; phylum Babelota; class Babeliae; order Babelales; family Vermiphilaceae; genus BTUB01. The sequence continues at coordinate 4,829 of CAYMRF010000023.1, read as the reverse complement.
TGGGCCAGAGATCGGAATTAAACAATCTTCCTCCCAAATAACCAAGCACTATACAAAAGAAGCCTTAGTTGGCAAACAGGTATTGGCAGTAGTTAATTTTCCTGAAAAGCAAGTGGGGCCATTCATATCGCACGTACTCACTTTAGGCCTTGCAGATAGCATGCACAATATAGTGTTAGTGAGTCCAGAATTATCAGTGCCAAATGGCGAGCGATTGTTATAGGATAGCGCAATGACCATATCTGAGATTATTAATGCGTACCTTAAAGGACTAGAATCTGGTTCTTATCAACAAATCATACAACTATTCGATGAAGCAGCTATTATTCATTCCCCGCTTTACGGAAAAATACAGGCACTCACATTTTATAAAGAATTATTCTCAGTCACCAATAACTCAAGAATACATCTTAAAAATATCTTCTTAAATAGCAATGATCCCTATAGCGCGATCGCACATTTTTCATATGATTGGACTTTCGCAAACGGCACAATTACCAATTTTGATTGCATAGATATTTTTGAATTTTCTAAAGATATGAAAATTGTAAAGCTTACTATTATTTACGATACCTATCGCGTGCGAGGAGCATTTGAGGCAGTAGCCTCAGGCAAATAACTTTTATTAATTCTTAACAAATTCACTCTTCTTATTAAATGAACAACTTTTATATACAAAACATGCAAAGCTTTGGGATCCGAAAACCCTTGCAAATCTGTTCATTTTTTTACAACACGCAAATCATCTGCCTTCAGATACATATCGCCTCTTGGATGAGCAAGCTGAATAATATTTTCAGGGCTTTTACTGATACCCATAATTTTAAAATTTCGACTTTCATAATTGGTAGAATGCTGCAATACCTTAGTTTTAAGAACTTTGCCGGTTATTCTATCAAGTACTTTAAGAGCTTGAGCGCTGGTTTCCTGAGTACAATAATTGGATTTATTTATCAGGGAAATAACATATATTCTATCGCCATCAATGAATAATCCATCAGAAAATGGACATGCAAAATTGACTTCAGAAGATGCCCAACGGGCATATCCTGTTTTTGCATCACATGCAAAGAATGCCTGTTCGTGCATTCTGGGCAAATAATCTATAACAAAAATTGTATCACCCACTTCTAGAGTCTTTTTATCAGGAATTTCTTTTTTTCTAGCATGAACATTGTATAAATCACCTGTTTGGCACGTCACTCCAGAAGGTAATTGATTCGTTCCTCTATAAGTCTGATTGAAATTTATTAGAGCTTCTTTTGCACTGAATTGCTCGCACAATGAGGAATCTTTCTGCAGTGCTTTAAAAAAGTAGGTGGCATATTTTTTAAATTCTGATTGAGGAATTTTCTTTTCAATTTCTGCTTGCAGATCAGAGACCGCTCTCATATTCCCTTGAAATAAAAGATCCAATACATAATCATCAAATGCCTGAAGCTGATCCGTAAGGCTTACCCAGTTAATGCCATAAGCAACTGTTTCTTGAAATATCAATGCTCGCCGACATTCTCTTCGCAATTGCGGAGTAAATATTCTTTCAAGCTCAACATTTTCTATACTTCCGGCAAGTAAATCTGAAATCTTTTTTAATCCGCATGGCGCCTGCCGCAATGCTTTTACAATTGTTCCCTCATAAAGATCTTTTCTTTTACCTGAGGCAAGAGCGTCTTTATTTTCAACACCAAGGAAATCAGCCATCGTTTCAAAAGTTACCCGATCCATTGAACAACATCGCAATAAACATGACCATAAGCCTGCCATTAAGATAACAGAATCGGTTTTTTTGAAGCCCGCATATAATTCTCTTGCCACCATTTGCGCTTTATCTTGGCCTAATATTTCGATAAAATCTTCGCTTGCCCGAAATGACTCTCCGGGGTTGGCGCAATAAACTAATCCTTTGGAATACAACCTTCTTAGTAATTGTAATCGTGCCTTTGAATCGCCCGGCTGCGTAAGATAATTTACCAAAACTTGCAATGAAGTCTCTTTGATGCGCGCGCAAGGACTTTCACATCCTTTTTTTAATACAAATAATTGAGATTCTTTAAGACGATTAATTGCAGGAACCATCACTGATTCATAGGCTGCGTGAAGCTCTTTCCTCTGCATAAGAATTTCAAATTCACGATCCGCAGCAGTAGCTTCAGCTCCGGTGGGTTGCACCTGTTCGCATACTTTCGCCACTAAAGAATAATGATCTTGAGCATCATCGCCGCTATACGCCGTGCGTAATGCTATCTTTAAATTGTTGTCTTGAATAACTACTGATTCTTCTTTTTTTTCAATTAACTCTTTTGCTCGATCCATGGCATGAGCATTAGATATTGCAAAAATAACATTCAATAGAATTGCCAAATTTACGATGCGTGCTATTGTCATGGTAGATTTTACCTTTTTTCTTTTTTAAAAATTTGATCCCATTTATTTATTCGCAATTATAAGGAATTTTATGCAATACACAATGAAATTTAATCGTTATATTAACAGTAGTTATGCAAGAGTAATCACAAAGAATCTGATTAATTCATACTATTGTAAATGAGGAAAAAAAATGAAGAATCTCAAATCAATCATACTAGTTGCTGCTATTTTGGCTATCAATGCGCCATTACTAGCATCACAAAGAGATACTCCAGATAACGATACACTTGTCAAGGCCCAACGCCATCTGGCAATGATAAATTTAGCTAATATAACCCACAACTTTGATGCTTTTATTAGTGCATTAGAGAAGTGGGATAACGAGCTCACAAACGTTAAAGATGCTAAAGTTCAAGCGGACGTAAGACAGGCACGCAGAGAGTTGCAAAATGCAGAAAAATTAGTTAAAGATATGCGCAGAGTTGTGGAAACTCAAACCGCTAAAAATTTAGATGAAGCTTTAAACAATGCTGCCAACTCGTTACAGTCTGCTCATACTAAATTGATACAAAGGCAATAGTAGAACCTCCGATACACAAAATGAGCAAATTAATGAACTCTGGGATCCACAAGCCCATTATGAGCCTGCAGAAACATATTCTGCGCAACAAGATGCCCAAGAGGCTATTAATAAGTTTAAATACTATAAAAACAGGTGTTTCGATCCCGCAAAATCATAATGGCAACTAAATTGCGACCTGAGCTTATCGCTTTTGCAAGCCCTTCGGGGCTTGACAAATAGAAAACACACTAAGCCTCCATCGACTACAAAGCCCCTTTCAGCCCCTATAAAATATTGACAAATATGCATATTTTGGCATACTAAAGAGGGATAAAAGGTTAAAAAATAGTAAAAATGGAGAGAAAATATGCTTTTTAATAAAACAATCAAAAATATCACGTTCGGGCTGCTTTTGGCACTAGGCTGCCATTTTAGCAGTTTTAGTATGGAAAAGGCACCGACTGCACCCGAACCAGGTGAGCCGCTTGTAATTAGAGAACATCGCCCAGATGTCACCATTAATCCATGGAATCCAAGATTGGATCTTCTTCGCCCTATTAACGAAGAATCAGATGATGTTCGCCCTATTCATAAAAAGCCTTTTGAAGGGCGCATTCGCAATATTTATGTTTTGGTAAACGATATTGTCAGGCATTCAAGAGCAGATGAGAGGTTTCACACGTATATCCATACCCCAAAAAACCTGCTTGTACTACTTCAATCATATCCTCAAGTAGAAGCGGTTAATTTAGTTAAAAGGCTATCACAAAAAATGCCAAGCATCATGAGCGAAGAAATACAGAAATGGCGCAACAAAATAACGCTCAAAAATGGCCAAATGCTTTTTGAAGCCGTATGTGCCGGTGATATCAATCTGAAAATTAACCCCCGCTGCAAAACTCCTGATTTAAAAGTTATTGAAACTATTCTAAAAAAACCCAATACTGACGTAGACTGGCAAGAACCATGGACTGGCACCACTGCTCTTATGATCGCAAGTCGCGAAGGAAGAACTAAAATAGTTGAACTTCTTCTTGCTGCTGGTGCAAATGTGAATGCAACAAATCTCTTTGGAGGCACAGCACTTAAAGGGGCAATTGAACATGAACATATTGATATTATCAAGCTTCTTCTTGCTGCCAGCGAAGGTCTGGAAGCACAAGAATTATCTTCCGCTCGATATGCGGCTGAATTAAGCTCAAACCCTCATATTAAAAAACTATTTTCAGACCACCAACTCAAGCATCAACAAAAACTCTATGAAGCGGTTAACACCAAAAATCCTAGTATTGCCAAGATTGCAAGCATTCTGGCAACTCTTAATAGCTGGGAACTTCATTGGAGAAATGATCATGGCCTTACCGCTCTTATGCAAGCCGCTGCTCACGGGCACACCGAAGTTGTGAGACTCATTCTTGAAGCCGGTGCAACAGCAGATTCAGAAGATAAAGATGGCCGCACTGCGCTGATATTTGCTTGTGGCAAAGAAGGAAACTTGGAAACCGTCAAATTACTTCTTGCTGCGCGTGCGAAAATTAATAAAAAACCACGGGATGAATTTATTGATTGGACTGCTCTTACATCTGCCAGTTATAACAGCCATATAGAAATTGTGCAGTTTCTTCTTGAAAACGGAGCCGATCATTCTATTAAAGACAGTCAGGGTAAAACTGCTCTGGATTACGCCGTTGAAAATAATCATGCTGTAATTGCAGAAATGTTAAAAGAAAAAGGCTGCCAAATCATGTAAATTTCCCTGCAGGGAAATGGATAAGCTGTTATGATAAACGAACCCCCAGATTTTCAGACTGAAACAATTATGTTGGCCCGAGAATTCCCATATGAATAATTTCCAACCTGTAATGCGCTATTTGAGGCTCATATGAAAGATATAATTGCC
>CAYMRF010000022.1:0-20231 GCA_964392765.1 uncultured Pseudomonadota bacterium | reverse complement strand
TATAAAAAAGGGTTTTTATGTATAAAGCAGTAGTATGTGGTCTATTCTTTTTGCTCGTTTTTTCTTTTATTCAGGCATCGCAACATCATACAAATATTCCAGAATCAAGCCAATCGGCACTCCAAGAAGTAAAAAAACAGTATTTTAAAGAGGCTCCTCTTGAGGTTGCCTATTTGCCCGGCGGGCACTCTAATACGTGCTTGCGGATCAATGCACAAGATAAGCAGTATGTTTTACGGATAAAAAAAGATCGATCATCTATTGCCGATATTAAACGCGAACTTTTTGCCATGCAAGAAGCAGCGGCACAGAAGATAGCTCCTGCAATTTATTATATCACACCTGATAAATGTGCAGTTTTAATGGAGTATATTCATGCGCCGATGTTAAGCCTCGAGGCATCAAGAAAGCCTGAGAATATACAAAAAATTGCTCATGCACTTTCTAAAATTCATGCGATGCCCCGCAACCCCCATTTTGAAAAAAGTGGCATTGAATCAGTGCGTGAAGTATATCAACTTATTAAAGGTGAAACTTCATTAAAAAGTATGGCTGATAAAGCATGGATATTAACGCAGGAATATAATGAGCAGCTCGAAACTGCCGAATCGAAACTCGCAACAGTTCATGGTGATTTAAATCCCCGTAACATTCTTTTGTGGGATGATCGTGCCGTACTTATTGATTGGGAATATACTGGGTGGGAAGATCCATTCATGGATCTAAGCTATTTATCATTACGGCTTGATTATCAAGAACAAGAAGAACATTTGTTTTTAGAATATTATTTGCAGCGAAAGCCAACTCAGGATGATATCAAGCGATATTCTTGTGCTAAAAAGCTTAATTTGGCAGAGCTCACTATCTATTTTTTATTCTTTTCACGTAACTGGCAGCAGGCGGGGCAATCTTGGGATTACTGTGCACCGCTCCAAAAATGGTCTCATTATGTTAAAAAATACGTGGATAAAGGTGATCCTGAAGGCATATCGCTTGCGCAATATTATTATGATTTAGCCCGCTGTTGCTTGAGCATGCTCCAGTGATTTTCTAAGCATGGATCCATTAATGCTGCAAGCATCACAATTTCCTCAACATTGCGACTTTTGCATGCTTTTCTATATCGCTTTTTAATATCAGTGATATTCGGATCAACTGTTATCTTAAGCCGCTCAAGAGCTTTATGCATTTCATCTTTTGAATATGAAAACTCCTCTTTAACTGCTTCAGAAAAAGTAGGTTTTGGTATTGCTTTCATGTGCTTTCTTTGAGCGCGATAATGCCTTATAATGGCGGCATTAATTAAAAATAGTGGAATGGAAGCCCCCCAGGTTTGTTTAAAAAAGTAGACACTTGGCGGCACCATGAATGCAGCAAAAAAGCTGGCGGTTCTTATTGCTCGATCATAGACATGAATTTCTTTTTTACGAAGTTGTTGCTTATGCAATAATCGTAGTGCAATAAACTTTTTTTTAACTTCCAGATCTATTGCTTTAAATTCTTCAAACCGATTACTGTGTGAAGCTGATAAAAAGCAAATAGGTCCAATTGTTTTGCGATAACCGGGTATATAACCGTCAACCAACTCTCGTAATGGAAAATTAGGATCTTTTATTTTCTCATCAAAAAAATTATTTGCTTCAGCGCAGTTTTCAAGCAATTGCTGGCATTTTTCATCAGTCCATTTTGTTATGGTACTGGAGCGCTCTTCCATTGAAAAGCATGGAAGTGCAAAAACAATAAGCGAAAGTAAGAGTAACGTATTCATGACTTTTGATCCTTATCTTGAGAGGTTTGCGCAAGAGTATTCAACTTTGGATCGAGCATTGAAGCTAATCGCACGAGGGCGTTAATATTGCGAGTATATCGCGCTTCATTATAGAGTAATTTAAGAAATTTTGGTTCTGGTTTGGCTAACGCTTCAATCTTTTTTTGTGTTCCAGGCATATTCATATTAGCAATTGCATTCAAAGCTTTACGTTCTGCTTCCATCCCTCGAATACATTTTGAAACATAACTATCATCGATTAAATCTGGCTTAAGCCATTTAAGTTCGTTGAATTCTGATTCATGCAAATGAGGAAGTACTTCTTTTAATGCGTCAGAAAGCATAGGCTTTGGCTGAGCTTTCTGATGCGCTCTGCGACCATGGAAAAATGCACCTAATGTTGCACTAAGGGTAAAAAATGGCAGTGCCATATTGATTTGAAATTCTTCATTAAGATAGATGCCAAAAGGGGTATATACTAAGGCGACAAACATTGATGTCAAGCCCATGCAATGGTACATGATCTTATTGCTTTTGCGCGCATGCTGTTTTTGCAATAGCGTGAGTGCGGTTAACTTTTTACACGTATCACTGTGCAGTTGATCAATTTCATTAACTTTCGATTGATCAACATGAAAGGCAAGCCCGCGATTTTCCTCAAGGGTTTTTCTATGAAGATTCAGACAATCTATTAATGGCTGTAGCGGAAAATTAGGATCTTTAATTTTTGAATCAATTGTGGAATGCGAGTCGGTTATAGTGCTCATTATTTTAGAAAAACGTTGCTTTAAATCAGCTTTTTCCTCTTCATTCATGGAAAAGCAACTATTCACTGAGAAAAAAATGGTTACGATAAAGAGAATTTTTTTCATTGGAACTCTAAAAATTCTACCTTCTTAGTTTGTAAAAACTCCATTGCTTGCTCAAAAAGATGATGATTTGAATCAAAATCATGCAAGAGGAGAATCTCTATTTCTCGATGAGATTCATAGAAATGATCTTGGAACTTTTTCATATAAGCATCAGCATCTTCAATTAAGCTCTTCTTATAATCTTGCGAATCCCACGTCCAAAAGGCATCAATAGCATCATCAGTAAAATCTTGAAAGTGAATTTTACTAAACCCTTGAGCTGCTAAGAAATTCTGAATTGCTTCCACTTTTTTCTTTTCTTCTTCTGTTTGAGGCATTCGTGCAAAATCCCCAGCGCCACGATCGCCATAGGGCAAACGAATTACTTTTGCTGGCCGCTGCATACCTGCATTCTTGTAACATTCTTCAATTAATTCCTCTGTCTTAAGAATTTCTTGATAACACTCATCCAGAGAAATTTGTGAGAAAAAAGGATGAGAGAATGAATGATTGCCAATTAAAAATCCCTTTTGAATTGCTTGAATCACATATTCTGTATGTTCCAGAATGGCATTGCCGCGGCAGTAAAAAATGGCAGGAATTGTATGCTCATATAAAAAATCGATTTTCTTTTTCATATGGCATGAGGGCGCATCATCGATAGTGAGATAGATTTTTCGCGGCCCATGCGTGGCATTTTCATATATTTGGGAGGAACAATCGGAAACTAAAGAAAATATCCCGAGTAAAAAACCCAATTTATTCATAAAGTCTCAATTTTAATTAATTTCTTTAATCTGCTGACAAAGTATAATGAATTCGGGTTTTTTCTTGATCAACGGCAGATGCTACCTTCAAAAATTCTTCATTAGATTGATACCAAATTGTATACGGCAATTTCTTTTCGAGCATTTCGATCGCGAGTGTGAGGACATGTCTCTTGCGTGCAAGTGCAACATAAATGGTATCATAGTCTATATCTCCCGGAACAAGTTGATCGTCCATGAATTTTTTTTTACTTCTCAAATAATTAATAAGTGTATTTTTCGCCAGAGTTTCATAATGCGCTTTAGCTTGCTCGAGCCCGTGGGTCTCATGCATAGATTTGAGAGTATGTGGGTGCGTACCGATCTTAATTTTTCGGTCTAAAATTTTTTGAAAATTGTCATAACTAAAGTTCGGGTACATGGATTGCACAGAATTTAAAATCACCTTACAAAATGTTGAAAAATCAGCACTAATTTCATGCATAATTTTTGTGCAGGAGCTGTGATCGCCTCTATTTAGATTGCCGCAAATTTTACATTCTTTTTTAAGGTATAACTGCTTTGCAACACGATAATCCGAATGAAATGAACAATCTTCGTCTAGTTTTTTGCCCTCATGAAAGTACACCTGAGTTGGCCTATCTTTTAATAGCTGCCTCATTGGATAAAGTTGTGTATTTAAAAATAAAAGAGAAAGAATTAAAAAAATAATATTTTTCATAAATGTTTTCCTCAATTTACTTATTCAAAGCATCAGCTTTTGCAATCACTTGCTCCAACGATAATCCAAATTCCTGTTTGCCATCGTTGTATCGCAAGGTGATAGTATTATTATCCACCTCTTTTTGGCCAAGCACGAGCATCCATGGAATCTTATCTTCTTGTGCCCGTTTAATTTTGCCTGAAATTTGATCAGAAGATTCATCCATTTCAACGCGTAATCCATGAGCAAATAATTGATCAAGTACTGTTTGAGCATACGGCTTTTGCGCATCAGTGATGGTTAAAATACGAATCTGCTCAGGCGCGAGCCAGAATGGCAGGTGGCCTTTATAATGCTCAAGCAAGATTGCAAAGAAGCGTTCGAGGGATCCATAGATAGCTTGGTGGATCATCACCGGGCGTTCTTGCTTGCCGCTGCTTGCAATATAATGCAGATCAAAATTTTCAGGAAAGAAGAAATCTACCTGAATGGTTCCGCACTGCCATGATCTGCCCATTGAATCTTTAATTTGGAATTCAATCTTAGGACCATAGAATGCGCCTTCGCCTTCATTGATGATATATTTGATGCCAGCATTATCGAGTGCATTTTTAAGGGCATCGGTTCCTTTTTGCCAGAGTAGATCTGAGCCCATTGCGTTATCGGGCTTGGTTGCAATTGCCACATCAATCTGATCAAATCCAAATTTTTTGAGCATCGTATACGTCATTTTGATAATCGTTGCAACTTCATGCTCAATCTGATCCGGCATGCAATAAATATGCGCATCATCTTGCGTGAATGCGCGCACGCGCATGAGGCCATGCAATACGCCAGAGAGTTCATGGCGGAATACGTGCCCATATTCTGCAAGCTTAAGCGGAAGTTCGCGGTATGATCGCGGGCGGGTTTGATAGACTAAGATTGAGCCGGGGCAGTTCATGGGTTTTACTGCGTATGCCTGATCATCCACCATGCAAAAATACATTTTATCTTTATAGTGCGCATAGTGGCCTGAGCGTTTCCAAAGCACATCAGAAAGCATTTGGGGAGTGCTGATCTCTTGGTATTTCTGTTGGCCTTGCAGTTTTCTCATGTAATTAGTCATCAGATTGAGCACTAATTTCCCTTTGGGATGAAAGAAGGGGAATCCCACTCCTTCATCATGAAAAGAAAAGAGATCCATCTGCTTGCCTAAACGGCGGTGATCATATTTTGCGGCTTCTTCTTTTGCTTTTTCATAATCAGCAAGATCCTGGGCCGTAAAGAAAGCGACGCCACTGATTCGTTGTAACGCTTGTTTGCTGCGATCAGCGCGCCAATATGATCCGGAAATGCCAGTGAGCTTTATGTTTTTAAGTAAGCCAGTGGTTGCCACGTGGCCGCCGCGACATAGATCATAAAAATCTCCTTGGCGGGCAATACCCACTGTTTCGCCAGGAATATCATTGATCAGCTCTAATTTATAGGGATTATTGGCATATAATTTGCGTGCTTCATCTTTGCCCATCTGCTCATGCGTGAGGGGCAAATCGCGACCTGCGATCTCTTTCATCCGTGCTTCAATGGCCGGAAGATCCTCTTCTTTAAAATTGCGCGATGGAAGCAGATCGTAAAAGAAGCCTTCTTTGGTTGCCGGACCTATGGTCAAAATGGTATTGGGAAATAATTCTATTACCGCATGGGCGAGCAAGTGGGCAGCCGAGTGGCGCAGTGCTTGAATGTCGTTTTGAGATGATTTCATAGTTTTTCTCACTTAAAATTGATTTTTTAAGATTTTATCACATTTTTAAGTAATTGCCGATTTGAGCTTCTCGTAGCGCTTTAAATAGGTATCTGCTACCGCTTTGGTCATTTTGCTGATTCCTTTGAGCTCAGGGGCACCACTCAAGTAATCAGTTCGATTAATGGTGAGCATATAAAAACCATCATCTATCTGAGCAAATATACGAATAAGGGTATCTCGTTGCGTGTGCACCAAAACATTTTTGGCTACAATTTTTTCATTGGTCAAACCAATTTTCTTGGCAATCGGGGAGTTTTTATCATTCGGAATGATCATTTCATCGATAATATAATGCTTTTCATATTGATAGTTTCCTTCTAATGGGCTAAACGTGTCAAGAAATGATGTATTACTTTTAAACTCTATCTTCTCAAAATAATGTTTGGCATGGCCTGCGCAAATAGAGGCTATACGAGCAGGATTTTTAATGATCAGATGAAAAGGGACATGAGCGCTTGCAACTAAAATATTTGATTCATTGATTATTATAGTGGTGGATTGTTCATCTTTTTTTAGTGCAATCAATTCATCGTTAATGATAGTAGTGTTGTCCGGAAGCACTGGCACAAATTTTGATGAGTACGCGAAGCGAATAAGGGGATTATCGCAAAGTGTTCTGAATGTTATTTTTTGTAATACGTCCGCAAGCCATTTTAAATCATAGCTTTCAAAAGAATGATGAGTCATGTTTTTAAAGAAATTTTTCCACTGATACAAGTGATCATAATAGAGCTGCCACTTGCCATTCTCATAGCAAATCTGAGACGGTTTAAGAGGCGATTTTCCTGGTTTTGGAAAGGGAGTATTCGGCCATAAGCAATGGGCAAATCCATCTGAAAGACACCCGCAAATTATGGGATAGCGATAGGTGGGATTGCCAAAATCATCAAAAACCATTTTTATGTGGTTTCCCGCTCCGCTGCAAGTAGAATAATAAAAATAATGAGTTCCAATTTGTTTATCACAAAATTCCAAAACATCATGGAAATCTTTTGGAGGCAGGTCGCCGATAATGGGATCAACGTGTGCATTTACTGTATTGGTAGTTATTTCTTTATAAAGATGCCCGCCATGTCCATAGAAAACGATTCCCCAGAGATATTCAGATTCTTTAGCCTTTAGATCATTGGTAGTAATGAAAAAATCTTCTAAATGGTGAGGAAAAAGTTGATCTAAACAGGTAGTGTCGAAGTAACCAGCTACTGGATCTTCAACATCATGAAATCGAGTTAGATGGTCAACTTTGAGTCCTAATAACAGTTCTTTTTTGCTGAAATTTTTATTTTTGGTTGATTGTGACGTTTCATCTTCCAATTCTTTCAAATATTTTTTAGGCACTAGTAAATAGAATGATTTGCCATTCGTATAAAACTCCCAATCGTTTTTATCAAAATTTGTTAAATACGCCATAAGCGAAGAGTTGAGAGTGCCGGGATTAATGTGATGTGTGGTTTGATCATCAGACTCAAACGTTTTGGTATAAAATTCATCGCTTACTTTTGCAAGCATTAATTGCCGAGCTTGCATTCGATCAATATTTTTTTCTTTATAAAATTGAGCCCAATAATTTAAGCGATCATTAATATTGGTATATAATTCGAGTGCTTTTTGTTCGGGTGAACTTGGCATTTCTGACATTTGTGAAATACTTAAGCGACGCTCAACAAAACAGTTCCATAATCCGGCATTAAGAATAATAGGGCACGATTGTTCATCAATCGCAGCTTGCAATACGCTACTTAAAAAAAATCCTACCTTACTTACATTTTCTACCGACCAATCTTGATCAAGCAAAATGATAACATTTCGATAATTTTTTTGAGGAGTTTCTGCAATTGCTAGAGAAGTTAATAAACAAGCAAATATTAATTTTTTCATGATAACCCTTATCTAATTTTTACCGGCAAAATTCCACTTGCCGTTTTCTTACCACAAATAATATCAGCCACTGCTTTATGAGCTGCTGGCCAATTTTCATAGGCCACTAAAATATTGTCCGCATTTTTAAGCAACGGTATTGCATAGGGAGTGCCATACAGAATCACCGTGACTTGTTTGCCATCTTCTTTGAGTGCATCAATACAATTAAGTATCTCATTAGGAATTCCATAATTTTCATTTGCAAAGCGATTCATCGTATGAATCGCTATCATAATATGTTGTGAATTGGTAATGGTTTTGAATAAATCAGGGCTTAGTTCTTCTTCTTTGCTTATATCAAAAGCCGGCATTTCAGATCCAAATATATCGTGCGCAGTGGATTTGTCTGGCTTAGCGTGAACGGCGATCATCATTCTTTTTTCATTACTTTGAGCGAATGGGTTAGGGCAACCTTTTTTTGCCAGAGTGATTGCTTTTGAAAATAAAGTTTCTTGTAATTCTTGTGCATGGCGCGAGTTGAGTATTTCTTCTAAAGAATCGCTGCTGTTGCGCGCTTGAGAAAATGCCCATGCTTTAGCATGTAGCACCTTCATCACTTTTTTATTAATCTCTTCTTCTGAAATTTTGCCCTCTTTTACTGCTTGTTCGATATAATCAATTGCCTTTGCTGCATCCACCGGGCAGAGCAAAATATCATTACCCGCTTTCAACGCTTGCAGTTCTAATTGCCCGGGTTGAGCGCAATCAGTGGCGCCCTTCATGCCCAGCGCATCGGTGATTACCAGCCCTCTAAAGCCCATTTTTTGTTGGAGTAATCTGGTAGCAATTTCATACGAAAGTGAAGAAGCTAATCCTTTTTGCTTTTCAAGTGCCGGAACTTCTAAATGGGCAAGCATCACCGATTTTATTCCTGCATCAATAAGTTTTTGGAAAGGATATAATGCAATCTCAAGATCTTGATGTACTTCTGGCAATTCTTGATGCGAATCTTTACTGGTATCGCCATGGCCTGGAAAATGTTTTGCGCAGGCAATGATTCCTTTGCTTTGCAAACCATTCATAAGAGCAAGGCCCATCAGAGCAACTAAGCTTTTTTCTGATCCAAATGCGCGCAGTCCAATGATAGGATTTTCAGGATTATCATTCACATCCACCACCGGAGAAAATGCGATATGCACGCCAATTGCTTTGAGTTGTTCTGCTAGTTCAGCGCCAAGTTTATAAATTTCACGGGGATCGCGAACGGCACCTAATGCCATAGCGCACGGATATTCTAATACTTCACTCATGCGATTATGCAAACAGGTTTCAGCATCAAGTGCAATAAATAATGGCGTATCGCTCACGGATTGAAAATGGGCGGTGAGTGTTGCTTGTTCTGGAGCGGTGGTGTTACTTCCATAAAAAATCACGCCGCCAATATGGTGATTTTTGATTAAATCTTCAACATATGCATGGTCAAGCTGATATGATGCCCATTCCTGCCAGCGTTCCATAAGCTTTTTATTTTTTTCTTCGTGAGAAACTGCCGCCACAATACATAATTGTGCAATTTTTTTACGCAACGATAGTTTGGCAAATACCTGTTCCGGATCAAACTTTTTAATATCAGCAGATGCTGAAAATAAGATGATATTGAGCAGAAAAATTACACGCGTATTTTTCATTGATTTCCTTTTTTACCCTAAAACTATAATCAAGCATCTAAGGATAGCAAAAATAGTTAAAAAAACATTATCAAAAAGATGGAGTTTTTTTGATAAAATTATGTATCAAAAGGGTCGCATATACCTTTTTTGGTAACTATTGTTTGGCTGTTGGGATACTATGGTAGGCTGCGGGTGAGTAAAAAAAGGAAGAAGTATGGTAGAAAAACTATTCATTTTAGACACCAACGTTCTGGTGCATGATCCAAATGCTTTGTTCAACTTCAAAGATGCAATGATTGGGATTCCCTCAGTTGTGTTAGAAGAGTTAGACAAGTTTAAAACGGAGATGAGTGAACGGGGCCGTAACTCACGTGAAGCAGCACGCTTGCTCGATAACATGCGCGATGGGGGCTCATTGAAAGATGGCGTACCATTGGAAAATGGCGGTCGCTTAAAAGTGCTTTTTTTACCCATCGAAAAACTTCCCAAGATTCCCTTTGTACTTGATGTTAATGATAATAAAATTTTGCTCACTGCCCTCTTAATGAAGCAAGAGGGTTATGATGTTTGCTTTATTACCAAAGATATTAATGCACGTGTGAAAGCCGATGCGCTGGGCATTCATGCAGAAGATTATTTAAAAGAATCAATTTCTACCGATGAATTTTATCGTGGTTGGATAAATGTTGATGTTCCAGCGATAGAATTAAAAAAAGATTTTCCTGCTGTTCTTGATAAATTAGTAGATGAAAAGAAACTTGCCATTAATGAATTTGTGCAAGTAACCAGCCAACATAATCCGTATAATTATCGTGTATTTCGATATTTAGGCGGTCGCCATTTTAGAATAGTACATGGGCCATTACTCAAATGGCCACTCAAAGCGCGCAATCCCCAGCAGCTTATGGCGCTCGATCTCTTGCTTGATAATTCAATTCAGTTTGTGACGCTCTTTGGCCCAGCCGGAACCGGTAAAACGTTTTTAGCGCTTCTTGCAGGATTACATAAAACACTCGTTGAAGATGAGTATGAGAAGATATTAGTTTCTCGCCCCGTTGTTCCATTAGGAAAAGATATCGGCTATTTGCCAGGCACTGTGGAAGAGAAGTTACACAGCTGGATGTTGCCAATTTACGATAACATGGAATTTATTATGCACTCTTCGCAGGCAGCACAGCATTTTGAAGAGCTTGATGGCGGTGAGCGTAAAAAGAATAAAAAGGGGCACAAGCATCAAGATAAGCGGCAACCCACTGGATCAATACGTCCCTTGGATGATTTGGTTAAGAGCGGAAAATTGAGTTTAGAAGCAATCACCTACATGCGCGGCCGTTCGATACCGTATCAATATATTTTGATCGACGAAGTGCAAAACCTCACGCCTCATGAAGTTAAAACGCTAGTGAGCCGTGTGGGTGAAGGCAGTAAAATTATTCTCGCGGGTGATCCCTATCAGATCGATTCGCCCTATTTAGATTTTATTAGTAACGGGCTGGTAGTGGTGAGTGATAAATTTAGAGGCCAACGCGTATTTGGCACGGTTTACTTGAAAACCAGCGAACGTAGTGAATTGAGTAAGCTGGTAACTGAATTGTTATGAGAATTTGCAATCTCTGGCATTTCCTGTTTGCCTGCGCATTCGTGCAGGCAATGGACCGCTTTTGCCAAGAGCAACAAACGCAGTTGCGCCATAAGCAACGGCTTGCTGAATATTTATCTGCCGATAATTTGGCTTTTTTTAAACGAAATATTGAAGAAATAAAAAAACGCAAATGCGTTGGCAAAGCATGCATTGAATATACGTTTGCCCAAAAGCGCAGCAAAGTAACCGTGAATGTTGAAACACAAGAGATACGATTTTATAAAACTAATCAATTGGGTGCGATCCTTGCCGGATCGGATATCTTGATTATGAATATTGCGGCTTTTGATTTTCTGTTTAAAGAAGAAGAATCAGCAGAATCGGCCCAAAGGGCTACAGGCGATTAAGCGCTTTGTGATTGCCCAGACGGCTTTAGGGAATGGTTGTTGCGCCAGGCTTTGGGCGGCATAGCGGGTGCAAGATGGCTCAAATTTGCACATGGCCGGGCCCAAAATTGGCCTGAGGCCTACGATGAGTGCCGTGCAGATCCACCATGGAAGATTCAAGAGAAACCTAACCACTCCGTTCGTGGTGAGTAAACGCCAAAGGCGTTGTATCGAACCATGTTTTATTATTTTATCCATTCATATTCTAATTTTTAGGAATTAATTTTCTATTATATGGTTCGATAACGGTTCTTTACAGAACCTACTCACCACGAACGGGATTTTTGTTATTTGCTAATTCTATTGAGGCGAATGCCTTCAGAATGATCTCTTTTAATTGAGCATGAGTAAGGCTGGTGCCTTCTTTCTTCACAATGATCACCGTATCCAATCCTTTTTGGCACAATACTTCTTCATGAAAGATGGCTTTGATTCTACGGCGCACCGTGTTCCGCGCAACGGCGTTGCCAATTCTACCCGGGGTTATAATAATAAGATGACCTTCAGGCTCTTGGGTAGGGGCCACTAAAAGATCAAGGCCCGGATGTTTTACAATACGCCGGGCCTTGTTAAAAAGTTTTCGAACTTCAGTTTGATTCATATTACGCACGAACGGCAAGGCGTTTTCTGCCTGCAGCGCGGCGGCGTTTAAGAATCTTTCTGCCGTCGTGAGAAGCCATTCTCTTTAGAAAACCGTGTTTTCTATTTCTTTTTTTTCTGCTTTTTCTAAAAAAAGTAACTGACATATCTGTTCCTGTTATTGATATATTTTCTTGTGTTTCTCTTATTGTAAGGGAAAAAATGCAAATTTTCAAATGGCTTTTTTACTATATTCATCCTGAGCTAGTCCCCGGATGGACCTTTTGGGCCCCGCAAAGAGGTTTATAGGTAAAGAAAAGGCCTGCCAGTCAGTGATAGGGGACCTTTTCCGGGTAAAATATTGCCTTCCAGGCAGGGCAAAGGGGTTTTTCTCGCAAAAAAACCCCCTTGCAACCCAAAAGTTGCGCCAAAGGCCGGGACCCTTTGGAATCCACTATTTTACGGTGCCGCAAAAATCCTCTCCTGGTTTCGGCTTGCCTTCGCAAGCCCTAGAAGGGGGGCTACTCACCGGTGTCGGCCTTTCGGCATGCTTTGCAACTTCGTCGCATCAGCAGCCTCAACGGCAGCCTACAGGATACTTTCTCTCTTCGTTTTCGCTTGTGGTTAGGGTAATGCTTGCATCGTGTCTCGAACCAGTTTTCATAATTTTTGTTTTCCTGCTAGGCGACTGCAATCGCTGCTGGGCTTTAGCCCAAAGCGGATTAACCCGATTGGCAGAAGCCAAGAGGGCCGCCAGGGCATTTCGCCGCACTATAGGGATGCCTAAGGGTCTTCCCTTAGGTGCAACTTTGGGGTGCAGGGGAGGTTTTTTGCATGAAAACCTCCCCTGGCCCTGCGCGGGAGGCGCAAAAAAAGCATTAAAAGTAAATTGGGTGAACGTTTAAAACAGCGTACGACTTTGGATCAAAGCGTCTTGAGATACCTTTCTGCATCCAACGCTGCCATACACCCAGCCCCGGAAGAGGTAATCGCCTGGCGGTATCGATAATCAGCCACATCACCGGCAACAAACACTCCCGGCACTGAAGTTCGCGTATTATCAGTAACCTCAATAAATCCAAACTTATTCAGCTCAATCTGCCCCTTAAATGGTTCAACGTTAGGATTAAGTCCGATTGCCACAAAAATCACATCAGTGTCCACTTTTTCTGCTTTTTTTGTCTGTTGATTAATAATGGTGGCTCCCGTAACATGCGAGCCATCTCCGTGAATTTCCGAGACCGTACTATTGTAAATAATCTTAATGTGAGGGTTATCGATAATCCGTTTTTGAGTGGCAACCGAGGCGGTGAGCTTATCCAAAATATGCACGAGAGTGATTTGTTTGGTGAAATTGAGCATAAATGAAGCATCTTCCATAGCGGTATCGCCGCCACCAATGATCATCGCCGGGCGATCTTTATAGAAAGCGCCATCGCATACTGCGCAGGTGGTAACCCCTTTGCCCCAATATTCCGATTCTCCCGGACAATTAAGCCGTTTAGGCGAGGCGCCGGTAGCGATAATAAGAGCATCAGCAGTGAGTTGCGTTCCTCTATCGGTGGTAACGCTCAAAGGCTTTTTGGTAAAATCAACCTTGGTTACCGATTCTTCAAGCATTTGGCTGCCAAAATGAGCAGCATGCTCTTGCATATGCATCATGAGTTGCGGTCCTAATATGCTAATGTGCCCGGGCCAGTTTTCTATAGCAGCAGTTCCCATAAGTTGACCGCCGGGGCTTTTGCCGGTGATAATAAGTGGCTTGAGATTTGCACGGGCGGCATAAATTCCTGCGGTTAAGCCGGCAGGGCCGGCGCCTATGATGATAAGTTGATGATGATTTTGCATAATTATTTCTTGGTTAGATGATAAATAATATGATTTAATGTTTTTTCTCGTAAGCAAACGCGACTTAATTCTTCATTAAGCATCGGATGTTCTTGTCCGCGGATTTTAGTCATCGGCGGATCAAAGTGCATAAATTCTTTGGTGCGTGGCCGCTTAGTGAGATTTAAGTAGTTTTTAAGATCATTATGAGAAACATCAATGCCTTCCTCATACGCAAGCTGATCTAAAAATATCTCTTCACGAGTTTGCTTTTCAGCCAACTCTCGCACCGCATCTTTAAAATCAGGTTGCACGCGATACACGTGATAATCGGGATTATATTGCACCGCATCCAGCACTTTCTTTTGCTGGCGTAATACTAAATGGTTAGGAATCTCAAACCTATGTTTAGAAAATAGAAGTTTTAATGATTCTTCAACCATGGTTCTGCGTTGAGATAGATCATTACGATAAGAAAAAACTTCAATCAACTTTTGATACATCTCTTTGTTGCTTTTAATTCTAAAATGCTGCTTAAACTGATCAAGACAAAAATAAGCATTGGGTACCACATCATGAATTGCAACTTCAAAATTATATTGCGTGCTTAACGCATCGGTAAAATAATCTTGTAAAATTGCATTGTTGCTGCAGAATTTTTCTTTATTTTTTTTACGTAAAAAAAGTTCTTGAAAGGGCTTATCCGGTTCTTCATCGCCCACTTTAAGCCAAAGGTTCACGCAATGATTGCCAATCACGGGATTTGAATCATTATTTAATAAACATAATGAGTAATTAACCCAATCGCCGACGGCAATGGTATCTTGAGAATATTTTTCTTTGGCGCCAATCTCTTCATGCAAGAAAGTTTCTACTTGCCGATCGAGATCTTTATAATTTTTTCGCTTTGGTGCTTTAAAAGGCAGATATTTCCATTCTTGAAAACTGATGGTGGGAAATAGTGAAAGCTCAAAAGTAAAGACGCCATCACTGCCCGGTTTTAAATCGATCGAGACTAATCGCGGCTGGCCTGCAATTAATAATTTTTTCTGCTGAATCTCTTTTTGAAGAAAGCCGATTACCAGGTATTTAAGCAAGAATTCTTTGATATGTTCTAATAAATTGCTTTGATAATTTTGCTCAATATAAGCGGCGGGAGTTTCACGTTTATGAAATCCAAAGGCGGGAGTGGTTTTTTTTTGTGCGATGACTGCTTGCTGATATAATGCATCAACTAAATCAGCCGGAACGATTATCGAGAGTGAACAGAAACTTGGTTCACTTGTTATAATTTCTAAATTAAGAGAAGAATTGCGACCTGCATGCATCATCGT
Organism: uncultured Pseudomonadota bacterium; assembly: GCA_964392765.1. Lineage (GTDB taxonomy): Bacteria > Babelota > Babeliae > Babelales > Vermiphilaceae > BTUB01. The sequence goes on along the minus strand of CAYMRF010000022.1, from coordinate 5,058 downwards.
ACTGCTCCTTTTTTAATATGACTCAGCTCTGCTTAGCCATACTTTACAATGCGTGACGTGCCGTGTCCAGCCATTACAATTTGTTGCAGTGAAAGACGCGATGTAATGAAGATATTCTAACTTTTAACTGTTCTTGCTTTCTTGCTCTCGTTGTAGCTTTTCTTTACTTGTCCGATCTTGTAGGCGTTGGCGTACATATTTCCATTCAGCAAGTTGTAGCGCAAAAGCTGCTTGTTTGCGATATATTTCTGCTTGCTCGAGTGCTTTTTCTGCTTCTTTTTCCGCGGCCAAAGCTTCTTGTATTTCTTTATCCGAAATTTCGCGAGACATGGCATTAAGATTGCATTGAAATAAGAAGGATAGGACCGTTATAGTTTTTAATATTTTATTCAAGAGATAATTCCTTACAAAATACTATGGTATTTTTCTTAGCCTGTACTTTACAAGGCAAAATCTGACATGTCTAGGTATTCTAGTATTAGATTATTATTTGCGTTGTTTATGGTGTTTGCAAATATGGCCATTGTGTTGATGCGTATCCCTAGGAGACTATTCTTTAACTACTGGCCTGCCAGTCATTTCTGCCCATTCTTCGCTTATCCATGCCTTCCAGCTTGGCAAGCTACGAAGGGCAACCTTCGCTGATTCTCTTGAGCTTTTTTTAAGTTTAATCATTACTGTACTGGCGATAGCCAACCGAAGCTCGTAAGAGCGAAGGTTGGTGCAAGAGAGAGGACTCGAACCTCCACTCCTTATTAGGGAACTGGATCCTAAGTCCAGTGCGTCTACCAATTTCGCCACTCTTGCAGGTAGATCCTTCATGTTGAGTTATGAAGGATGATTATAATTTCAAATTAACCAGCGGATCAGGTCCAGCCTACGCTTATCCAGGCCTTTCGGCTTGGCAAGCTACGGCGGACAACCCACCAGTCTTACGCTATTAATATCAAGAAACTTTTTGAGTCAATCTTTAAAGAAAGTACTGCGCCAGGCGTAGCCCCTAAGGGCGTAGACTGGTGGGTTGCGTTGGAATCGAACCAACAACCCACAGATTAAGAGTCTGTTGCTCTACCAATTGAGCTAGCAACCCAAAATATTTTCAAATATTGAAAGTATAGCTATTGTATCAAAAAAAACGCATAGATCAAAGAGCTAAATATGTTTCCAGATCCGTTCGCCTCGATAGAACCCTGTAAGGGGTGAGTGGAGAGGTCTCCATTCGCTGCGCTCCATCGACCCGAACGGAGGATGGAATTAATATTAAACAGTCTTAATATCTTTTTCTTTCTTTTGAATTAATTGATCAATTTGTTCGATAAATTTATCGTGTACTTTTTGTAGCGTGTCTTCAAGACGGCTAAAGAAGTTTTCAGATATTTTTTTATCTTTTTTATGGTCACGCAACGTATTGTTAAAATCTTTACGTACTTCGCGAACGCGCTCTTTGCCTTCATTTCCTTTTTTGTGAAGCAATTTTACCAATTCATCACGGCGGCTGGTGCTCATTTCTGGCAGATTGATGCGAATCAAGGTGCCATCGTTAGCGGGAGTAACGCCTAAATCAGAGGTGGTTAATGCTTTTTCAATTGGATCGATCATCGCAGGATCCCAGGGTTGAATGGTAATCAAGCGCGATTCTGGTGCAGCCAATACGGCAACTTGCTTTAATTTCATAGGACCGGTGTAACCCATCACCGTAATATCTTCAACTAAAGAAGTGTGTGCACGGCCGGTTCTAATTTTAAGCAATTCGCCTTCGAAAAACTTAATAACTTTTTGCATCTCTGCTTCCATAGGAGTTTGGAAGCTTTTAATATCATTCTCAATAATTTTAATATCAGGCATAGTAATATCCTATTTTTTAAACGTGTATTGTGCTGCCGAATTGAGGATTCTGCGCAGCGTTAATCAATGCATTTTCGGTAAACACAGAAAACACTCTGATAGTCTGTTTATTTTCTGATGCAAGCGTGAATGCGGTGGCATCCATGATCCCTAAGCGATTATCTAATGCATATTTATAAGTGAGATCAGAAAGCAATTGAGCGTTAGTATTTGTTTTAGGATCAGCTGAATAAACACCATCAATATGGCTTGCTTTCCATATTTGCTCTGCATTGATCTGAAGCCCGCGCAATACCGCAGTAGTATCAGTGCTAAAAAACGGATTTCCAGTTCCACCGGCAAATACAATCACATCATCTTGTTTAAGCGCATCTTCAATCCCTTGTTGTGAAATTGAGGATGCAATTTCAGGGCAAGTAATAGCCGAACAAAGAGATGCCTTTAGGCCATTCTGCTCTAAAAGATCTTTCATCATAAGACCATTCAGAACTGTTGCAAGCATACCAATCTGATGGCCGACAGGACGAGAAATTCCCATTTTTTTACCATGTTCATTGCCGCGGAAAAAGTTGCCGCCACCTACCACGATACCAAATTGGTAGTGCGATGAAAGCTGCTTAATCTGTTCAATCACATTATTAATTAGTAATGGACTCAAATTATGATTTTGTGTTGATAAAAAGGCTTCGCCGGTTAATTTAAGCAGGATCCGTTTTTTAGTCATAGACTAAGCACCTACTTCATAACGAGCGAATTTTTTGATCTTAACGTTTTCGCCGGTTTTCGCGATCAATTCTTGCAATACTTGATTAATCGTGAACTTATCATTTTTAATATAGGTTTGATCGAGTAAGCAAACATCGCTAAAGATTTTTTTAAGTTTGCCTTCCATAATGGTATCAAGCACTTTGCCGGTTTTACCTGATTGAGCCAATTGTTCTTTGAGAATTTCTTTCTCTTTATTTAAGAAAGCTTCATCAACATCTGCGCTTGAAATATAGAGTGGCTTCATTGCAGCAATATGCATGCAAACGTTATGCGCAAATTCTTTAATAGCTTCAGTGCGAGCAACGAAATCGGTTTCGCAATTAACTTCAATCATTACGCCGATTTGAGAGCCGGGGTGAATATAAGCATGTACCAAGCCTTCAGCGGTAGTTTTATCTGAACGTTTAAGCGCTACTGCAGCGCCTTTTTTACGTAAAAGCTCAACTGCTTTTTCAATGTCACCATTGGTTTCTTCAAGTGCTTTTTTGCAATCCATCATGCCTAAGCCGGTGCGTTCACGAAGTTGTTGAATCAGGGCGATATCAATTTTTGCCATGTGACTCCAATAAATAAGTAAGGGGGAAAATCTTTAAAAATCGTAGAGGTACATGGATAATTGTGCCAAAAATAGGGGTTTTGAGCAAGGTGCCAGGGCAAACGAATTTAAAGTTAGGATTTATACTAGGAACCCGTTCGCTTCGATGGAGCGCGCAGCGCGAATGGAGAAGTCCTAAATAGCTAGTTGAATTCATATAAAAAAGACCTCTCCACTCACCCCTAGCGGGGTTCTGGATTCGATACGCTATGCTACTCACCACAGGCCTTCGACTACTTTAGCCGACCGTCCTGAGCGAGTTATTAACGAGTCGAAGGGGGCGAACGGATAAAAATTTATTTTTGAGCCTTCTTTGGGACGAACGACAATTAAGTTGTCACGATCTTGGTTTTCAAGGCGTTCTCAATCTCGGCCATAATAACTTCTAGCCGGGCTTTAAAGAGCATAAAATAAGCAGTTATGGGCGTATTGCGCAACTCGCGCATCATCTCAGAAAGCTGATAGTTGAGCGTATCAAAATCGTCGGTCAAGTTGTATCGAATGCCGGTATTCGTAAGCATCTGATGCAATTTGGTCATATTAAGTTGAATGGTATCAATAATGGTAGGTTGCACTGGGATATTAAGAATCATTTGCATGATGGCGTTCATCTGCCCATTGATTTCGGCTATATCGTTATAAATTTGTTGGTTGATTCGAAAATCGCGGGGTAAAGTGCCTGGTACGATTTGGTTGCCCAAGATAGTCTCAACTTCTGGCCCACCCTTCACTCGTTCCGGGTAATTGTTAACGGCAATTTCAAGATCTTGGCGCGTTTCGGTTACAAAAGGGCTCGGTTGCGCATTGGCTTGCAATGCACAACCGATAATTATGAGGGCAATACGCTTACTTATTGCCATATGATTTAATAGCTGCTTCTAAATCAGTCATTGATCGATTGAGCTTCTGAAGTTGTTCTGCAGATCTTGTTTTAGCTTTTTCTTTAAGTTCAGCTAAATATGCTTTAAGTTGAGCTACTTTACTTGATTCTGGGAGTTGTGAACCTCTAGTTTGGGCAAGCAATTGTTCGATTCTGTAGGTTTCTTCATCGATAATTTCACCCTTAGAATTGAATACAGGCTTTTCTAAAGCTACTGCTGAAAGGGTTGCGAGAATACTCACTGCCATAAGGCTTACTAATAATTTCTTCATATTTTTCTCCTTTTTGCAAAAATAGGCTAGTCCAACCGTAGGACTGCTTCTTAAGGGTAGAATACCATAGTAGAATGGCCAAAATCAACGGTTTATTGCCTATTTGAAACTATTATTATGGGGGGAGAAATAGAAAAAATCGCGGCTAAAAAGGGCTTTTTAAAATTAATGGCTACTCATAATGGCGCCAATGAGCGCAAAGGCCACTGCTAAAACTCCCGTCACGGCACACGCTTTTACGAATGCTTCTGCGGGAGTATTGGGATAATAGTAATCCCAGTAGCCATAATCATAATAGTATCCCGAGGTTGGCCAGTATGAGTAATCATAGCTTGTAGAGTAAGGGAGCACATAGGTAGTTGCTGGTGCTTGATAATAAGGGGAGACGGGAATCACAGAAACGGGTTGATAATAACCGCGATCAACGTTAATAGTCACTGCCGGGCGCATTGCAGAAGCAGTGCCTGAAACCAAGACTAATAGCGCTGAGAAGACAATTTTTTTTAATTGCATGGTATTTTCCTCTATTTACGTAGTTTTTATTGTATACAAGCATAATGGCGATGGCAAATATCTGCAAGCCAATGCAAAGAGAGCTAAGGTATTGTTTGTTGATTGCCGTTAATGCTAAAATAGAGTAAGGACAAACTAATAGGGGATTTATGTATGAATTTAGGAAATAAAACAAAATACGCATT
>CAYMRF010000021.1:0-21370 GCA_964392765.1 uncultured Pseudomonadota bacterium | reverse complement strand
TAGTAGTCTTACTGCCTTTATTTCTCTACTATATGGCCATGGGCCATTTTTAGTTGCTGCTTTTTGGAGTATCCCTAACATCACCTTTCTCCCCCGAGCAAATTTTTACCAATACTATAAGGGGCACAAGCATATAGAAACCAAAGAAGTAAAAACTATTATTTTGAACCATGCGCATGAGAATACCCATGATCGCCACACTTATACCACTACTGCTCAGCATAACTAACGCCATACGCAGATTCAATACTTGCCTTAAGGCACGAGTTTCGTGCAGATCCTTAAGACTTTTTAAGAATGCAGCAGCCATAAGAGGAACTGCTATGGTCCATGCGATAAGAAACGCATTGGGTAAAGCAAAGCCCAGCAAACATGCAATACTGGTACTCAATGCTAAACGAGAAATTCCGGGTAAAAGTGCTAATCCTTGGGCAAAACCTAAAATTATGGCATCAGAAAAACTAAATAATTCTAATGGTTTTGAACATGAACACCATGCGGTAGAAAAAAGTGCCGCAGTAGTAATTAAAAAACCCAAACCCAATGAAAATTGTATTTTATATTTTTGAAACAACAAATAGATTAAAAACGTAATAAGATCTGCAATTAGTACATAAAAAACCAGATGCCAAGCTATGCCTTGGGGGGTAAATAGGAGTTGCCACCATTGTGCAAAGAAAAATCCGCAGATTATCAATAATGTTGGCCCGTGTAAGAAATAATAGAATGATTGCAACGTAGACTTATCAAAGTATTGTTTAATATCAAACGATGCATGTTTTTTTAAAAAGAGTTCTAATACTGTTAAATGCCCGGAGCTGCTGATGGGAAGCATCTCGATAATGATTTGAGTGGCAATCCAAAAATATAAATACATGCGCTTTTCATTGCCTTCCGCTAAATTTTTTACTCATACTAAAAATAAAATAATATTTCACCTATTAAATATAAGTTAATATGCTAAGAATGTTAAAATTTGGTCGCTTTAATTTTTTCAAATCATTTCGAATTGCTATTACGTTACTTAAAAATGCTTCCAAAGTGGCCGTTTTTGAACACAAGCATTATTTTATCTTTTGCTTATCTCTTACCATACTACAATTCATCACCTTTTTTTTAATAGGCCATTTAAATGTAAGATTAAAATTATCAGCAATACTATCTGAATACCTGGCTGGTTTAAACTTATTCGAAATTATAACCGAGTCTTCGCCCATAAATACTTCACAAACAATTTTCATGACACTGCTTCTATGGGTAGAATTATTCTTAATGTTTATTATAAGCAGTGCTGTTGCCTACTATGCCTTTCAAAAATATACAAAGCAAAATCAATCTTACTCAAAAAGCTTTAGGAATGCTTTTGGAAGATCCAAATACTTTATCATCTATGCGGGGATTGAAGTAATCGTTTTATTCATTTGTTATAAGTTCGCGATACTAGGCAATTTAATGTATTTTATATGGCAATTAAGTACTGTATTCCTCATACCAATAATTACGTTCGAATCACTTAATCTAAAAGAAGCACTGTTTAAATCTTTTAATTATTTTAAGGCCAATCTCACTAATATTATAAGCATGGATTTAGGTATCGAACTATTGTTCATTGTATTCGCTTTAATTGGTTACTTTTTGTATCAAAAAATTGTAATTGAACCCATGCAATCAATGGCAGATAATTATGTGATTTCTTTCATTATTTTATATTTTGTATCAACAGTAAGCATCATAGAAGTAATTGCATTCACTCTTTTATATAAAATGATTCAAGAGCGATAAAAGTATTCTCTTCATTACAATACATATTCTTTAAACTGAGCATTTAATTGACTTATCAACTCGAATTTATGAATATTCAGTACGAAGCATATTTTAAAATAAAGGAGCGGTATCATGAAACGCATTATTCTTACAGCGTTGTTATTTCTTTGTACTCCCATTCTCAATGCCAATGTTCCCTATATTAGCATTCGTTCGCAAGCCACCGATTCGGCACGAGACCTGGTAGGCCTCACCGATAAAATTAATTTATATGATATGGAAAACCTCTATATTACCGGCTACGCAACGTTAGAAGGAACGCGTTCTTTTGATTCTGATGCACTCGCTCACTGCTTATTTGGTGCATTCACTCCCTCGCTCAATGATGCTGATGCGTTATCAATCGGTATAAGCGGAAGCCAAGTTCCTAATCGCAGCCCTAATGATTGGCTTGCCGATTACTTTGGTTTATCCACCACGTATCAAAGTAGATTATTTTTCAAACCGCGCGTGAGTAATCTTATTTTAGATTTTGGTGTATATGTAGGGCTTGATGAATGGCTAGAAGGCCTTTATTTATGGGTTCATGCACCATTGGTGATGACTAAATGGGATCTCAATTTCTTTGAAGAAGTAAATAATTCACTCGCATTGAATGGATATTCTGCGGGTTATTTTGCTCCATCGGCAGTTACTTCTAATAACTTAGTGGAACAAGCTGCTAACTTTTTTTCTGATCGCGACTTTCCTACCCTGCCCGATGGCGTTACCTTTGAACCGCTTGAATTTGCACGCTTAGAACAAACTCGTTTAACAAAATCAGCACTCGCAGAAATTCAATTTGCTCTTGGGTACAACTTTATCATGTGCCAAGATTATTATTTAGGCGTTAATTTCCGCTTTTATGCACCCACGGGAAATTCTCCTAAAGGAGTTTTTGCTTTTGAGCCAATTTGCGGGAACGGCAAACATTGGGAAGTAGGTGCTGGCTTAATGGGAAGTTACACGTTCTGGCGTTCATGCGATGAAGAAAGTTCATTCGGGCTTTACGTGATTGGTAATTTCACTCATCAATGCAGGGCTACTCAAACGCGTACTTTTGATTTGAAAGGCAAACCAAACAGCCGCTACATGTTGGCAGAAAGATTAGGAACACCCGTTACCAATTTATGGGCAGCACCTACGCAAGGAAGCATAACGGGTGCAACCGTGCCTGATGCACAATTTAAAAATGCCTATGCGCCTGTTGCAAATTTAACTACCCTCAGAGTAAACGTGAGTAGTGGTATTCAAGCAGATGTTACTGCTGATTTTAATTATTCTGCCTGCGGATTATCCGTTGATGTGGGCTATAATTTCTGGGCACGCAGCTGCGAGAAAATCTCTTTGCGTAAGCAAGCAGGTCCCACTCGTTTAGAATCGGGCAATGTTTGGGCCCTCAAAGGTGATGCGCGTGTGTATGGATTCGTAGCAACCGGAGCGACAACCAATCCACCTGCACCAGGAACTCCGATTGCTCTTTCTGCAACGCAAAGTGAAGCTACTATTACCAGCGGAACTAATGCGCCTCTTAACAGCGATTTAAATGCAGGCGTGGATAATCCGCAATATGCATTCTTTACTAACAATGCAAGTAGCTTGGATCAGTTAGTAGTTGCTCCAGGCGATCCAACAGGACCACTTTTCCAACTTCAAACTTCTAATGATCCAGTTTTCTTATCAAACGCCAGCATCGATTTTAATGGTGCACGCACAAGTGGCATGTCTCATAAAATATTTGCTCATTTGAGCTATTCTTGGTGCGAATGTGAAGATATTGTGCCTTTCATCGGAGTGGGAGGCAAAGCAGAATTTGGCCCTCGCCATGGTGAGCCAGCATGCGCAAATGGTACCAATTGCTCGGTGAATGTAAATTCACAATTAGTAGGATGCTCTTCTTGCAAGAGTTGCCAACGTTGCAATCTTTCTGAGTGGGGCGTTTGGATTAAAGGCGGAATATTCTGGAGCTAATTTTTAATAATTTTATAGAGTAGTTTTGGGCTTAGGTAACACTAAGCCCAAATTATTTCTTCTCAACCTTTAAAATGAGCGGTATAGTATCAGGGTGAAGCAAGATCATCTAACCACCTACACGTCCTTCGATATGCACCTTCGGTGCTACTCAGGATGTGTGTGTTTAAAAAGGATACCTATGAAGCACATGCTCAAAAAGCTACTACTCCTCTCTACAATAACTGTGCAGTTATCTGCCGTTGTTCCCATTATAATTCCTCGTTCGCAAAGCGTAGATTCAGCGCGCGATATGGTCGGCGTAACGCGCTATATTAATTTATACGATCAAGAACAACTCTATGGCTGTTGGGCATTTACTTTTGAATATGAACGCTCAATACGCTCAAATGATATAAATCGCACACTTTTTGGCGCTGATATAATTCAAGATACCAAGCCATTTATACAAATTTCCGGAAGCCAATCCGGCGATCGTGATGCAACCGATTGGCTTGCAGATTATTTTGGATTGCCAACCGATTTCAAAAGCAAAATCACTTTTGATCCGCGAGTAGATAACTTTATTTTTGACATTAGTTTTTATTTAGGCCTTGATGAATGGTGTGATGGTCTTTATTTCTGGATTCATGCGCCTATAGTTTATACCCGTTGGAATCTTAATTTTAGTGAAGAAGTTTTACAACCAGGCGTTAATGGATATGATCCGGGCTATTTTGGGCCAACGGCCGTTCCACGCTCATCATTAGTAACCGATTTTTCTTCATTTGCTTCTGGTTTTGGCACCCCTAATTTAGGTGCTAACATATTTTTTAATCCGCTCGAAAAAGCAAAAATGGTAAAGCGCAAGCACAGCAAAACACGCTTATCAGATATTCAAGCAGTATTTGGGTGGAACTTCTTGCAATCAGATGCCCATCATTTTGGTCTTAACATAAGAACAAGCGCCCCTGCAGGAAATCGCCCCGAAGGTGAATTTCTATTTGAACCAATCGTAGGTAACGCGCACCACTGGGAATTAGGAATTGGCGCAAGCTTCCATTACTTACTTTTTATTGATGAATGCACTGATCGCTATTTAGGTTTATATGGCCTTGCTAATCTTTCAACGCTGTTTGGCTCACGCCAATTACGCACGTTTGATCTGGTTGATAAGCCAATGAGCCGCTATATGCTGGTTGAGCGTTTGGGAACTCCCGTAACTAATTTATTCTTAAATCCGGCTCAAGGCACCGCAGCCGGCAGCGTTGCCCCAACGGCGCAATTTCAAAATCTTTATTTGCCCCTAGCAAACATATCCACCTTTAATGTGAACGTCCGCATGGCCGCACAATTTGATGCAAGCGTGATGCTGTATGTGCAATGGTGCCAATGGGATTTTGACATTGGTTACAACTACTGGGCACGCACCTGCGAAAAAATTACTCCTATCTGCCAAACCTGCGCAATACCCTTTGATGGCAACACCAATTTTGCTTTAAAAGGGGATGCACGCACATACGGATTCGTAGCGCAAGGCGCAGTGAATCTTCCCCCTGGAGTAGTGCCCGGCCAACCAATTCCGCTTTCTGCAACCGAAAGTTTAGCCGATATTCACTCAGGAACTAATACTCCTATTGGCACGCCTTATAATCCAAGCCAAAATCAAAATCCGGGAATTGATCTCTCTGATCCAAAATGGGCGATGGTTTCTAATACTGGCCCCGCTCAGAACTCAAATGAGATTGTAATCTTACCAACGGATAGTTTTGGAACAGGCAGCCAGCAGCGCAGCACATTAAATCCGGTGCTTATTAGAGCAACTCAAATTGATCTGGAAGCAGCAGAAACCAAAGGGCTTTCAAATCGAATTTTTGCACACGTAAATTACAATTGGGATGCATGCGACTGTGACTGGGTTCCGTATTTAGGCGCCGGCGGCTTTATTGAATTAGCGCATCATGGCAGCGGTGAATGCTCGGCTCCTGATTTTGATAACTCATGCCAAACAACTGCATTCTCGCAATGGGGACTTTGGATTAAAGGTGGATTTGCATTTAATTAATCCTTCGAGACATGCTGACGCATTCCTCAGGATGAATAGGAATTATTTGTTCCGTTCGTGGTGAGTAGATTGCAAAGCAATCGTTATCGAACCATATAAAATAAATTGAAATCATATAAATTAATGGCCGTATGGATTCGAGTCGCCTCACTTTGTTCGGCCCTCACCACGAACGGCCTTAAATATCGATTCACCGTTTCCGTTCGTTTCGAGCGAGCATAAAATGCGAGTCGAGAAATGCCAAAAAAGGTAACTATGAAGAAAATAATAGGTATATTACTCCTCACTCATGCAGCCCTGCTGCATTGCGACGATGACGATTTCAATCAACCATTACGCGGCAAATCATTTCTCGCGCCTCGCTCGCAAAGCGTAAACGCTGCACGCGAATTAACCTTGTGGCATCGATTCATTAATCAATATTGCCAAGATTTTTATGGCGCCTTTTCAGTAACGCCTGAATATAGCCACTCATTCCGCCGCGAGCGTATGGCCGAATATTATTTTGGTCTTGATAATTTAGTGATCACGGGAAGCACGGTCACCAATCGTGATAATCGAATTCAAATTCTTGCAGACTATTTTGGCTTAGCGCAAAACTTCCAAAGCACCGTGCGCATGGAACCAGAAATTAGAACTGGCCTTATCGATTTAGATATCTATTTAGGGTACCAAGACTTCTACTTTAGAATGCATGTGCCGTATGTCTGGACCAAATGGGCATTTGAATTGCATGAAACGATTGCACCTCAAACAATACCCCTGGCGCCTTATGCACCACTCTATATGGATACCGGCGCAGTAGTTGCACCGGCAACATCATTTACGCAAGCAATTGCCGGTGGGCTCACGTGGGGGCAAGTTTCTCAGCCATTGCAATTTGGCCGCATTGCCGGAGCGCAAAGCGCGCACGGTTTTGCTGAAGCCCAACTGGCACTCGGATGGAATTTTATAAACTGCCCGAATGGCCATGCCGGATTAAATATTCGCGGTTCCATTCCGGCCGGCACACGCTCAAAAGCAATTTATCTATTCGAACCGGTGGTGGGCAATGGCCATCATCCTGAATTAGGAATGGGATTCACGGGCCATCTGCTTCTTTGGGAACGCGATGGCGAGCAAACCATCAATATTTTTTCTGATGTAAATATCACGCATCTTTTTAACTCGCGCCAAATTCGCTCATTTGATCTTATTAATCCCGCCGACCCCAATAATGATTTCTTTTTAGGTTTTGGTACGCGATACGTATTAGCAAAAGAGTTTGATGATGCGGGTAATTATACTGGTGTTACCCTTCCTACAATTAACGTAACCACCCTGGCATGTGATGTCTCCATGGCAATCCAAGTTGATGCGGTAATTATGGCAAGCTATGAATATTGCGGTTATGTTGCAGATCTGGGTTACAATGTATGGTTGCGTTCACGCGAAGAGATCAGTAATCGCCAACCTATCCCGCACAATCGCTATGCACTCAAAGGAATTCAAAATGTTGCCGGTATTAATATCAATGCAACTCAAAGTACTGCTACGGTAACGGGCAATAATTTCGCGGATCAGGCACTGGTAGCAGATCCAAATCCTCCGGTATTTTTTAATGATGATCAGATTGATGAGCGCTCAGCGCAAGCAAGCCGCGGTTTTACGCATAAAGTATTTGGCAGCTTTGGATATACCTGGGATGATGAATGTAGTTGTTTTGCGGGGAATCCATTCTTAGGAATCGGTGGCGAAGTTGAATTTGAAGGACTTAATCCTCGGCATGAGATTAAAGCGAATAAGAATACTATTTCCCAATGGGGCATTTGGATTAAAGGCGGATTTGGATTTTAACCCTTCGAGACGAAACTTCGTTTCTCCTCAGAATGAATTGGAATTTATTTCCGTTCGTCCCGATGGAGGACCGAAGGTCCGAGTAGAGGGATACTAACGGGCAAGAAATGCAAAAACTAAAAATAATACTCACTACCTTACTCATAAGCACATCAATCGGCGCAATGGAAAGAGTTCAAGAAGAGCGAATACCGTTACTCTCTTTACGAACTCGTGAAGTAACAACACCTTCGCGTTTACATCACGAGTGCATAGAAAAAGCGGAATCATATCAAGATCTTCTTTCCAAAATCGATGAACTCTCGCCCTATGATAGAAACACAATACGTGGATGGATAAAAGATGAAACTGAACAGTGGGAGCAAGCAGTTGCTGCTATTGATCAAACAGGAGTCAATAGTTTATTTGCGGTACTAAGAAACAAATTACAACAAGAGTGCCATACGAATACTCCCGTTTTTCAAGAAAATTCATCACTGGTAAACAATGGATTTTGGGAGCAATGTTGTTTCACTTCTCATATGATGACGCATCGCGCACTTTCGCCCGATTTTAAAAAATACGTTAAACGAACCGCACAAGCTTCGCCAGACGTGAATGTTGCAAAACAGTTTTATTATAATTTTAAGAAATGGAAACTTTATTTTGAATATTTTTTGCAATGCGCATCTTCTAAAACACAGCTGCAATCATTTAAAGCTTCCTCTTTATTGGCAATTCCTACTGCGTTTGCGGGCGCAGCTTTCTATTCTTTGATGCAAGGCGAGATTACTCCTTGCATTTGGTTTTTAGGCGCAGAGACAGTCAGTGGCGCTTCATGGTGCGCTTCAGCGAAATTAGACCTGTTTGGAAATCAACGCGCGCGGTGGATAAAAAATGAAATCGAATTCGCCAAAAAAGAATTTGATAACTTCCTGGGCCCCTTAGAGATGATTAAAAGAAAAAGAGTATGTCACGCAAAGATGGAAGATGCATATGCCACACTTCCGATTCATCAATCGCTCCCCGCAAATTTAGCAGAGCGAAAAGCCTGGATTTATGAACTTCTTAAAGGTGATAATATTATTGGACTTGAAGAAGCAACGCTTGCCACGCGGACCGCAATAGATGCATATCTTGCAGCACTTAAATTAAGTAATAAAGGAACTACTTCATGAAAATAGTTTATGCGTTGACCTTCTTATTATCACCACTCTCTCTGCAATGCGCACCAAAAACGCCGAATCAAAACACACCCATAACTACGAGCACCATTCAATTAAAAGTGGGCCAAATCGAACGTATTGAATTACGCTCAAACCCTACAACCGGCTTTTCATGGTATCCCACTAAGAAAATTGTGAAAAATCCAACCGTAATGCTCGTAAAATCTGGCTATGAAGCTAATAACACAGGAATGGTAGGCAGCGGCGGCACTCAATTTTGGGAATTCAAAGGCAAAAATCCCGGGGAGTATAGACTCACGCTGCAATATAAACGTCCATGGGAAAAGAAAGTAAAGCCAGCGGAAATTAAGAGATTTGTGATAACGGTTACAAACTAAAAACCTTTTCTTTATCGCCTTTTCTTACGAATATGATCGCTAATCTCGAATGCGTATCTCTAATTTGCTATAATTCTATTAGAAATTTATCCATTATGGGATCGGAGTTCTAATGAAATTATTTCAGATACTCATCATTATTTTCTTAAGTCTGGCAGGAATCACGGCAATTTCCTCAATGGAAAAGCCAAACATTAACACGCTTGAAAACCAAAAACAGTTGAGAATAGCGATAAAAAATAACAAGACTGAAGAGGTTCGCCAATTATTAAAAGCAGGTCTTAACCCTAATTTTGTTTTTCAAATAGCCCCCAGCTATTGGGTGATCCCATTAATTGAAGCCGTGAGCGGGAATAATCCTGAAATTGTTCAATTACTCTTAGACCATGGAGCTGATCCTAATGCCACTGATTTAGGTAGTCATCAATTTCAAGATTCTGCTCTTATGAAAGCACTATCAGTAGAATATCCAACAATAGATGATACATCGGACAATAATCCCGCAGTCCGCCAAAGTAAAATTATTACTATGCTTCTTGCAAACCCCAAATTAAAAATTAATCAAAAAAATAAACTTGGAGATTCCGCGCTTACCTTTGTTACTCGTAAGTCTAAATTTTTCGATACCATTCTAAACGCAAAAGATGTGGACGTTAATATTCAAGAAGGCTCAGGCAAAAATTCTTTAATGTTATTGATTCAGCATAAATCGATTAATGAATCTCTACCATTCATCACCAAGCTGCTTTTGCACGAAGATAGCAATGGCAATAAAGATATCAAGATCAATCTTGGCGATCTTAACGGAGAAACTGCGTTAGACTACGCAAGAAAGAAAACCAGAAGCAAAACTATTACAGAACTACTCATACAGCATGGCGCAACATCAGGAGCTCCCGAACGAAGAAAAATATCGCAAGGCGGAACGCAGACATTTACGCAAGCAGGATCACAAACAGCTCAACCTCCGGCACCACAAGCATTTTTTCCACAACCGCCGCCCGCGCAACCCATCGATTGGCAAGCGTATTTGGAAAGCAAAAATCAGCAGCTTGAGAAGGCTATAATAAATAATAATCCAATAGACGTAAACGCTGCCTTTAATTCCGGGGCAGATCCCAATGCGCTTAATGAGCATGGAGTCCCCATCTTCTTCGATGCTTTAAATAATATGCCTATAATAAGACTTTTTTTAGCACATCCGAAATTTAACCCTAATCTCATGGATATATGGGCAGGAATTCCTGCATTGAGTAGAGCTATTGGATTAAATAATAATGAGGTAGCATTTGCATTTATTCATCATCCTAAAATTGATTTAAATCTTGCGGATAGTGCAAAACTTACTCCCCTTGATTATGCGTATGAAGCAAACAATAAACCCGTATATCAATTATTAAAAAGTAAGGGGGCGCGCGCTCATACCCATAAAGGCCCGCACCCAAGCGTTATTGAAACATTTTCTGATGATGTTTATGCTGCATTAGGCTTATCAGTTAATACCAAAAATGGATATACCATTATTGGAGTTGAAGAAACGAGCTCAGATGAAGCAATTAAAAAACGATTTAGAGAATTAACTCTTCAATGGCATCCTGATAAAAACAAAGACAATCCTATAGCAGGACAAGTCTATTCGCTCATTAAGAATGCATATGAAGCAATTTTGAGAGTGAGAGAGTTATAAAATGCAAAAGTTTCTTTGGGTTTTCTTAACATTTTCAATTAGTTTGCCTGTTTGGGCTATGAAGCGAAAAGAGCCAGAAACCTGTGTCCCTCATACTCAAAAAACCCAAGTAATAAAACCTTATTTTGACTTTCAAGAAATGGCCACGCTTGAAAAATTGCCATCCGATGCACAAAAGTTGATTCTTTTACAAGTGATTAATAACGCGCCCAATGCGCGTGAAGCAGCTCATGAGATTCGCAAAATAGGTTCTATAAGCAGAACTTTTCGCACGCTTATTACTCGTGCCGATTTCAATGAACAACTCATTCTAGCTATTGCAAACCGTTTTACCCATGGCAATGTCCTTGCCGCGGCTGAAATTTTAGGAACAACGGCCGCACTAGCATGGAGTTCAAAAATATTGCCGGAAGTAATACGCAAGAATGTTTTACAGATTTTAGATAAACTACCAATCGATGAAGATGATCTTGAAGAAGGTATGATTGAGAAGACTATACAAGATATTATCAATTACTTAAATTCAGATGCCTCCCTCAAACAAGTAGCACATAATCCCTATGTAATGATTTGGCTCTTAAGAGCAATCTTAAAAAAAGTTGATCCACTTACGGAAGTTTCAATCACCGCTACTGAACTTGCTCAAAAAATGTATCCCCATGAAATTCAGAGCGAATTAGTAAAAAAATGGCTTGCTTATCAAGATAAGCAAATTGCAACCACTTTCGATATTTTAATTGCGTATCAAAACGTTGATTTACATGGTCTTGAGCCATTAAAAAAGTTACGCTCTCAAGGAATAGATATATTAGATCCAGCATATATTGCTGAGGGTTGGTGGAATCATATTATTTCTGCGGGGTTGCCGCTATTAGAATTTCTGATACATCAGGGAATTAACTTCAACCAACAAGATACCTACGGAGAAACTATTTTACACCGCCTCATGAAAAATATAGAAGTTTCGCGTCCTTCATCAGGGCTTGTTTTAATGGATAAAGAGCAACAACAAGCAAGATTAAATTTGCTTAAAAGAGTACTTCAGACTAATCCAAATACCAATATCATAAATAATGAAGGATATACGCCCTTAGAGATTGCTCAATTCCAGTACGGCCAAACAGATCTTGCGCCACTGCGGGACTACTTTAGGCAAATAATTGAAATGTTGAAAGCTTATCAAAAAAAGAAAACTACTTAGTTCGCTTGCTCTGAATATAATCAACCACTTGGCCCACGTTGTTCATATGTTCGGCATCTTCATCATTGATCTCAATGCCAAATTGCTCTTCCATCTTCATAATGATTTCTACCAGATCAAGTGAATCTGCGCCCAGATCGGCGAGTGTTGATTCTTTGGTGATGCGAGATTTTTCAATGCCTAATTTATCAGCGATAATATCGGCAACTTTTGAAAATGTTTCGTCGTGAGAAAATTGTGCCATTTTTTTAACTCCATGATTTTTTTCATGCTTCGACAAGCTCAGCACGAACGGGGGGACTAAAACCGTTCGCCTCGATAGAACCCACGAAGTGGGTGAGTGGAGAGGTCTCCATTCGGCTTATGGCCTCCATCGACCCGAACGGGCGACAAAGAAAATCCGTTCGTGGTGAGTAGCTCACAAAGTGAGCGTTATCGAACCATATCGTTTTTTTACTTATGAATTTCAACTATTTTTTCATGGTTCGAGACGGACTCTACGAGTCCTCCTCACCACGAGCGGGTTATAGAAAAAATTCCGTTCGTGCTGAGCCCGTCGAAGCATTACTTATTCTTAATAAACTCAATCAACTTTTCAATACGATTAATTGTTTCATGTTTACCAAGCACTGCCATTAAATCAAAAACGCCAGGGCCTGAACTTTTGCCAATTAATGCTATACGCAACGGTTGCATAAGCGCAACGATTTTCATATTTTTTGCTTTTGCAAAATCTTTTAATGCTGCAGATATAGCATCAACAGTAAATTCGGAAACATTACTTAATAATGCCACAACCTCTTGCAACTCTTGCTGAGTAGTTGCCGTAATCCATTGCACAATGTCTTCTTGCGCGTAAATTGTCGGCTCTTCATACAATGCCTTAATATCAGCAACGAGCTCTTTTAATGTTTTTGCGCGTTGTTTATAGATATTAATTAAAAGCAAAATCGTATTCTGGTGCCAGCGCGGCAGATCAGAGAGCAGCGTAGTGCAAACATCTTTGATGATAATATCAAGAAGTTCTTGATCAGAAGTATTGCGCATGTAAACGCCATTGATCCAATCCAATTTGGTTTGATCAAAGATGGCACCCTTTTTGCCAACATGATCGAGCGTGAAATAATTGATCATCTCATCGCGCGTAAATACTTCTTGATCGCCATGAGCCCAGCCCAAACGCACTAAATAATTAAATAATGCATCGGGCAAATATCCCATTGAGCGATATTCAAATACGCCAGTAGCCGCATCACGCTTGCTTAATTTGCTGCCATCAGGCCCAAGAATCATGGGCAGATGTGCAAATTGGGGTAATGGAAAGTTGCAGGCTTGGTATAATAAAATCTGTTTAGGGGTGTTGGCGATATGCTCTTCACCACGAATCACGTGGCTTATGCGCATATCTGCATCATCGATGACCACCACGAAATTATACATGGGAGTGCCATCAGAGCGCACTAAAATAAAATCATCAAGTTGATCGGTGCCGATGCTAATATCACCGCGAATCAGATCAGTAAAATCTACCGATTTGAGTGATTCAGGAATTGCAAATCGCAATGCTCCTTCCTGATTATTCTTAGTGCGGCAATGGCCATCATATTTAATAAAGTTAGGATCAAAGCCGGGAGTTTTTGATAATCGTTCAATCACTTGCTCTTGGCTGCAGGTGCATAAATATGCTTTGCCTTGAGCAAGAAGCGTTTTTGCAATCTCTGCATGACGAGCAGCACGCTCCGATTGGATTACCACCGGCTCATCCCAATCAACATGCATCCATGCAAATGAAGCTAAAATAGAATCAGTATATTCTTGTTTAGAACGCTCAATATCGGTATCTTCTATGCGCAATAGAAAGGTGCCTTTATTATGCCGCGCAAAGAGCCAATTAAAAATTGCAGAGCGCAAACCACCGATGTGCAAATGCCCGGTTGGCGATGGCGCAAACCGGACTCTTATCTTTTCCGTTCGTCCGGACCCTGTCGACGTGTCCGGCGTAGCTTTAGCGAAGACGGAAGGGTTCATGCAAGCCCGTTAATTTTTGATTGTGCGAGTGTTGCCCATGGTGAACGAGCCATTTGATCAGCAACGCCTTCATTGAGTGCTACTAATGGCTTCCAAACTTCTAGCGCCTTATCTTGTTGGCCAGCATTTTGATAATAAAGACCTAAATAATATTGCGCTGCATCAGTAAAATCATTTTTTGTTTGTGCTAATTTTTGTAAATCTTTTGCTGCCGCTTCTTGCATTTCTGGCATATCAAGTTTAATGAGAACCGATTTTAACGCGTATAATGGGTACAGAGACGAGCCACTGCCCATTTGAGCAAGCATGGTATCAATTTTTTCGAGCGCTTCTTGCTTTTTATCTTGCGCCAGCAATGCATCAACTTCAACGCCCAAAATGTAAGGGGCTACTTGAGTGCCACTAAATTTTTCATAACCTGCATGGGCCATAGTAACCACATCTTGCCATTGTGATCTTCCTTGCGCTGCTTGCTCATATTGAGAAAGGCAATCAGCTAAAATAGTGGTAGCCGCTTGCTCTTTTTGATTTACTGAATGGCGATGCCATGCGAATCCGCCGCCCAGAAGTGCGAGTACCGCAAATCCAGCGCCTACGTAAACAAGATTTTTGCGCGCTAATTCAATATAGGAATCAAATTTTGTTTTTAAAGTATCTAAGCTAAGATTTTCCATTGTGCTCCTTTATATGGTATGAGATCTTTAATAAGCATAAAAATTAGCATATTTAGCTAAAAAGAGAAAGAAGAATAGAGCTCTATTCTACCGATTTCCCTTACTCATGTAACGATGTATAAGGTTTACAATATCAAAAGCTTTTTGACAATCAGCAGAAGAACTATTCTTACACTTTTCAGTTTCTATTTCTAATGCATTTTCATAAGGAGTTTTTTTCCCATTGCTTGTTTGTTTGTTACTCAAAGCACCATTTTCAAGAAGTAATTCACATTTTTCTTTGTTTTGCTCCTGAACCGAATGATGCAAAGGAGTTCTTTGGTCCCTATCTTCTGTATTCACCCAAGCACCATTATTGATAAGCACTCTCATAACAGAAATAGGCACAAGATATTGATTTAAAGGAGTTTTTTGAAACACACCTTTTGCATTAATATCTGCCCCCGCATTCACAAATCGCTTAATAAGATGAGAATGTGCTTTACTCATACTGCTATTATCTACAAATCGGCGAAGATTATCATCATTTTCGCTATCTGGGTTAATTTTATTGTCTAATAAAAACTCAATGAATGGCACATCGGTGTACCTAATTGCTTCGCTCATCAATTTATTATCATTATTAAGGTTTTTTTTATGCCACTCTGCAACACCGCCAAATTTATCTGCCAATGCTTTAATCATCGCAAAACGATTAGGGCAATCCCTTTTGCCAATAATTTTATTAGATAAAGCAACTTGATTTAAGCCTTGTAACCAAGGTGAGCCTGTTGAAATTGGAGTATCACTAATGCATTTTGGATCTTGTCGCTCAACACACCGCAATAGATACTGGTACCATGCTTCTTGAATTAGTGTAGATTCTGCAGGAATTGGTGTATTTTCGATACATTTTTTATCATCTCGCTTGATACATTGCTGCAGATGTTCATAAAGTGAATCTTTTTTTTCGCTTTTTTGAGATTCATTGGCGGTAGATTTAGATGATTTTAGTAAATCATCATACGCAGACTCTGCAGACATTCCATGCATATTTTTGACGCCAGCAATAAGAAGCATCAACATTAAAAGTTTTTTAAACATATTTCCCCTAAGTAAGTAATTAAAATAAAAAGAGGGATATTTTCATATCCCTCTTTCATATACTAAATTATTTTATAAGTAATGAATTATTCTGATGGTTGCTCAGAAGATGCGTTCTTTTCAGCGCGATTTTGTTTCGCCTGCTTAGCTTCAGTGCGTTTAAGAGTACGCTCAGCTTTGGTAACTAAGACTTTAACGCCTTTATAGTGACCGCATTGTTTGCACACTTGGTGAGGCAACTGAGCGGCTTTGCAATTTTGGCATTCAGCTAATGCTTTAGGCTTAATACCCTTATTAGCAAAGCGTGAATCTCTACGGGCTCTGGACCGTTTTCGTTTTGGTACTGGCATACGCTATCCTTGAGAATCTATTGAATAGAAGTTATAAAATTTCTAGTTTATGTAGCTAATATAGAGGATTTTGGGGGAAAAATCAAAAAAAACGTTCGTCCCGATCCTTCGATACGGAAGCTCTGCTTCCTACTCAGGATAAATTCCGCTAACATTATCTCGAGAGAAATCGAGAGATAATTAAGTTGCGGGATACGAACGTTCGCTCCCCTCGAATCGGCCTTTGGCCTCCTTCGGGGCGAACGGTCTTGAGTAAAAATCAAAGCGGAATTACTGTTTCTCCCATAATCCAGCCATATTCTGGGTAAGCACCCCTTTAAGTTGCAACTCAAAGAGCGTTTTGCTCAGTTGAATCAGCGGCAATCCAGTGGCCTCCAGCAGTTCATCTACGGCAGATGGATTGGCGCAATGGGCCAGGATAATAGCCTCTATAGGATCGATAGGAACTGCCATTTGGGCAGGAGTAAAGATGGGCTGCTGCCTATTATTTTTGCTTTGTTTTTTACTGGTCTCTGGCACCACTTCTTGTGGCTTTTGAACCACGTCAAAACCAAACTCAGCCAAAATATCTGCGGCTTTAGTGGTTAACTTGGCCCCTTGGGTAATCAGCTCATTGCATCCGGCACTCAGATCACTATCAAGTGGCCCGGGCACGGCAAAAACTTCTCGGCCTTGGCTCAGGGTATAATCGGCAGTAATACGCGCGCCACTTTTAGCTGCTGCTTGGATTACGATGCACCCTCTGCTCAGCCCCGAAATTATGCGATTTCTTGCGGGGAAGTTTTCCGGCGCACCTTGCATCAATAAAGGAAAGCCACTTACCACTGCCCCACCCTTTTCAATTGCTTTCTCAAACAATGGTATGTTTTCAACGGGTGAAGGCCGCACCAATAATCCAGAACCTAAGACTGCAACAGTCTTACCCCCCACATCTAAAGTCTTTTGATGGGCCATTGTATCTGCTCCGCGAGCACCACCACTCACAATGGTAAAATCATGCACCACTAATTCGGGGACTAAGCGATCAATTGCCATTCTGCCATACGCATTTGCTTCACGAGAGCCCACAATTGCAATCGATTGAGTATTGGGCAATGTCCCCCGCCAATAAAGCACCGTTGGTGGAATATGAATTGTTTTAAGAAGTTCCGGATATTCTGGATCGAGGAGACTCACCCATTGAATCTGATTGCGCTCAATAAGAACCAACTCTTTTTCTAGCAAACTGTGATCCGCAAGACCTTTTACTAAAGCTTCAGAATTTTTTTGATTGAGGCCAAAACGGCTCATGCAATCTGATACAGAAAATTGATATATATCTGCCAACGATTCTGGGGAAAGAGTACTTATGATTCTCTCAACCGCTGCCGGACCAATACCATCAATTAATGAAAGGTGTAAAACAATGATATCTGCGTTATTTTTCATAATTACTTTGAATAGTAGAATTATTTATTTATTATTAAAAGAGTATACGTAAAAAATTGCATTAGGGGAAATTATGAAAAATCTATGGTTACTACTTCTATTAATTATTATTGCACCGGCGGACGCCATGAATAAACGCCCAGCATCAGCCGAAATATTGGTGCCGGGAACTCCGCCTACAATACCCGGGACTCCAGTCTCTTCAGATTATGAAGATTTTGTACCCGGCTCTCCAGAGGAATTTGATGCCGCCTTATTGCGCGCAGAACTCGATGAAGAAGTTGCACGGCGCAACCGCGAGCAAGCGCTTAAACAATTACGCGAAGAAGAACGCAGAAATAAATCTCAAGAACTTGCAAAAAAGAAAGCCGCTGCTGAATGCAAACGGCAATCTAAAAAACCTAAGAAGGATAGTTAATATTTAAAATCCTGCGAATGGATCCTCTTCAGAATCATCTTTGCCTTTTGCAAAGATAAATGATTCTTGTGGAATTGAAGCTGAGATCTCTTCTTCAGGAGATTCGTCATCTTGTGCAAATGGTTCCACCATTTGCGTTAAATGAATATCTTCATTCATCTCAATGCCATCCATCTTATGGCCGGTGCCACTTGGCTTTGATCCTGAGTGTCCGCCACCCTGACCACCTGCAGCACTGCCCGTTGCATCATCTTCTTCAAACGCCACTACCGATGAAAGCTTTTGACCAACATCGAGTCTAATCAAACGAACCCCTTTTGCTTGGCGGCCCATCGTGCGCACTTCTGAAGATGGCAAGCGAATAATTTTACCCGCTTCATCAATAAGAAGAAGATTTGATCTATCAGTTACGTGAGCGAGTCCAATTACTTGGCCGTTACGTTTATCAGCTGGAATAGTTCTTACTCCCACGCCACCACGATGCGCCACACGGAAATCAGCAATCGCTACGCGTTTACCGTAGCCATTCTGCGTTGCAAAGAGAATGTCACCATGATCAGCAATCACTTCCATGCCCACCACGAAATCTTTTGCTTTTAAGCGAATACCAATCACGCCTGCTGCTTGACGGCCCATTGAACGCACTTCATTTTCATTAAAGCGAATTCCCTGGCCATGCGCAGTGGCAATAATGATAGAATCTTTTCCGCTTGATAATGCGCAGAATACTAATTCATCTTGATCGCGCAAGGTTGAAGCGCGAATACCCGTTGAACGAATATTTGCAAATTCACTTGCATCGGTACGTTTGATGATGCCATTTTTAGTGAGCAAAACAATATAGGTGCCTTCCACTAAATCACGCGTGCAGAGTAATTTAACTACGCGTTCGCCCGGAGTGAGTGGCAACAAGTTAATAATTGCACGCCCTTTTGCAATTCGAGAACCTTCAGGAACTTCAAATACTTGCAAGCTATATACGCGGCCCAAGTTGGTGAAGAAGAGCAAGTTATCATGATTACGCGCTACAAATAAATCTTCAATCACATCTTCCGCTTCATCAAGCGATTGCATTCCCATCTTGCCCTTACCGCCACGATGTTGCACACCATAGGTATCAAGCACCACGCGTTTGATGTATCCCTTGCGAGTAAGCGTTACCACCACTTCTTCATCAGGAATTAAATCGGCTTCGGTGAGAATATCAATAGCGCCTTCAATGCGACTGCGGCGCTTATCTGCATATTCTTCCCGAACGGCAACTAATTCTTTTCTAATCTCTTCTTTGAGAATATCTTCATTCTCAAGAATACTTCTAAAGTAAGCGATTGTTTTCTTTAATTCTTCAAGCTCTAAATGAATTTTTTCTTGTTCCAAGCCGGTTAAACGCTGCAAGCGCATTTCCAAAATCGCTTTACCTTGTTCAGCAGAAAGCAGGAATCTCTTGTTGAGTTTGGTAATAGCTTCTTCAGCCGCGCTGGATTGTTTAATGAGCGCAACTACTTCATCAATATTAGTGAGTGCGATAATAAAGCCGTTGAGCAAATGCTCACGCTCTTGTGCTTTACGCAAATCATACACGGTACGCTTGTATACCACTTCTCGGCGGTGATACAAGAATTGTTGCAACAATTGGCGCAATGAGAAAACCAATGGGCTATTATCAAGCAAACCGAGCATTAAAATTGAGATAGAAGTTTGCAATGGGGTGTATTTATATAATTGATTCAGAACCACTTGAGGCATTTCGCCGCGCTTTACCTCAATCACTAAGCGCATACCTTTTTTATCCGATTCATCACGAATATTGGTAATGCCTTCAATTACTTTATCACGAGTAAGATCAGCAATTTGCATTGCAAGTGCTGCTTTATTCACCATATAGGGCAATTCAGTGATAATTAAAGAGGTACCCTTTTTGGTCTCTTCAACATCTACTACTGCGCGTAATACTAAGTTACCGCGACCGGTTTTATATGCTTTCACGATCCCCGCGCGGCCACAAATAATACCGCCGGTTGGAAAATCAGGAGCAGGAATTTTCTCAAAAATCTCTTCATCAGTGGTGTTATCGTTGGCAAGCAATAATAAACACGCATCTACCACTTCGCCTAAGTTGTGCGGTGGAATTGCGGTTGCCATACCCACGGCAATACCAGTGGTGCCGTTTACCAATAAGTTTGGCAATCGGCTTGGCAAAATAGTCGGTTCAACGGTAGATTCATCAAAGTTGGGAACAAAACGAACCGTTTCTTTATCAAGATCAGCGAGCAACTCTTGTGCGATCTTTTTCATGCGCACTTCAGTATAACGCATCGCTGCAGCATTATCCCCGTCAACCGATCCCCAGTTACCTTGCCCATCAAGTAATGGATATCGCTTAGAGAAATCTTGCACCATACCAACCATGGTGTTGTAAACGGCCTGATCACCGTGCGGGTGATACTTTCCGAGCACGTCACCCACTACGCGGACTGACTTATGGTAAGGCTTATTGTAATAGAACCCCTGCTGATACATGGCATAGAGCACGCGGCGGTGAACCGGTTTTAAACCATCGCGAATATCAGGAATCGCACGGCTGACCACCACCGACATGGCATAATCAAGAAAGGAGTCTTTTAACTCCTGTTCGATCAGAACGGGTTTAATTTTTAACTCAGACATTTTGTCTTGATTATTGATTTCGGCCATGGGCTTTGCCTTCTGATAAATTGTGTTCTAAATGATGATTTTTTCTAGTATTCATCCTGAGCTTGTCGAAGGATAAAAAGGTTCAAAATATAGTATATAGAAGCATCAAAAATTCACAAGAATATCAGCATAAAAATGGCAAAAAATTGGCAAATAAAAGCACTTTACTCAGTTACTTTTGTGTCAGAGTCCGATCAGGAATTTCTTGCGGAAAAAGGCCAAGCATAGCAGGCAAAGGTCTATCTTCACTTAAGTTAGTTTCATCAAACCATTCTTGGCCGTCCAGAAGCTGAATAATATTTAGACGTGTTCCACGAATAATAACCCGAATTTCATTGAGTGGTCTGGCATTGGCAAAACCTGCATAACGGGCCCCGAGTAAATTCATCACTTCAGCATTTCTTTGCCTGAGTTGTTAATTGGTTGAATTTGGAGCAAGTGGAACACGCAATTTCCATTGATTATGCTCTACATGCGGTTGCATGCTCAAGAGTGACGCTGCAAATGAAGAAAAATATATGGCTACTAATAATCGATAATGAAAATTCATGATTAAATCCTTATCTTGAGATGAATTAATGGAGAGTTTTAAGAAGTTACTGATTAGGCA
>CAYMRF010000020.1:0-22353 GCA_964392765.1 uncultured Pseudomonadota bacterium | reverse complement strand
ATTCTCAACCATAACTTTTGCGCTTGTTGGTTTAATCTCGCTTTCATCGTTTGCAGGCCGTCCTGCTCGATTAAGTAAAAAGCCGCAACCTCGGCAAACAAGAAATCAAAGGCAAGTGCCACCTGCAAAACCCGCAGCACGGCCCTCAGCAGTAGAAATTCCCAATCCACCCATTGCACAAAAAACGCCTCTCTATTGGGATTGGAATAAAATTGATACTTCAAAAATATACTTTCCTTCCGGCTTTCTTTGGGGCGTTGCAACGTCTGCACTGCAAGTAGAAGGAAATTGCTTAAATAGTGATTGGGTTGAGTGGGAAAAAAATAACTGCAAAACAAAAGCAGGCATCACCTGCGATCATTGGAATCGATACAAAGATGACATTCAACTGATTACAGAAAATAATTTTAATACGTATCGCTTCTCGATTGAATGGAGTAAAGTTGAGCCAAAGCCAGGCCAATTCGATGAAGTAGCATTAAAGCATTATGAAGATGTTTGCAAAGAGTTAGTGAAAAATAATATTAAACCATTTATAGTATTGCAGCATTACACCTTGCCCTGTTGGTTTACCCTAATGGGCGGCTTTGAAAAAATTGCTAACATTTCATATTTCGTGAAATACAGTAAAAAAGTTTTTGAGCGTCTTAATAAGTATAATCCATTATGGATGCCAATTAACGCGCCAACCAGTTATGCTGCACGCGGATATCATAAAAAGATGTCTCCTCCGGGCAAAGATAATATGCAATTAATGCAAGAAGTAGTGAAAAATTTACTTGAAGCGCACGTGCAAGTGTATCACGCACTCAAAGCAATGCCCGGCGGCAAAGAGGCAAAGATCGGATTTAGCCATAATGTTTATTTCATCGAGCCCAGTGGCTTCTGGGATAAAACCGGCGCAGGGTACGCGTATAAATTATTTGATAGTAATATCTATAACTTCTTTAAAACCGGCCAATTTAATGCGCATGTGCCTTTTAAAGTTTCACTTAAACATTCAAATGCAAAAGCAAAAGGTGCTCTCGATTTTATCGGCTTAAGCTATTATAGCCATGGCTTTATGAAAAATTTTAATGTAATTCAACATCCCGGTGATATCACCACGCAAACCGAATTATATACCTTCTACCCTGAAGGGATGTACCGCGCATTAACACAAATCACTCAAGAATTTGCAAATCCATTACAGGTGCCTATTTATGTAGCCGAAAATGGTATCGCTACGGCAAATGAAAAACAGCGCGCCCTTTATTTCCAGCGCTATTTATTCGCACTCTCCTATGCAATCAGCAAAGGCTGCCCCGTGAAAGGCTACATTATGTGGTCTTTACTTGATAACTATGAATGGGGCACCTATGGCATTAATTATGGATTATACTCAGTAGATTTTAAAACTATGGAACGCAGTAAGAAGCCAAGAGAAGGCACCAAGCCTTTACTTGATATGGTGAAAAAATTTAATCAATAACATGGAATAAATAGAGGATAAACCATGAAATTCACTAAACCCCTTTTAAGCATTATGCTTTCGGGCATTGCATTGCAACCGAATCATACGCAGTGCATGGATGCCAGCTATAATTTTGCAAGTAATCATCCGGCGATCGTTAGAGCTGCAATTGGTGCCGCTTTAGTTGCGGTAGGATCATTAGGCTGTTACGTTGCCAATACAATATATCGCCGCAATTTACACTGGACGGAGTGGAAATCAGAAGTTGATCATGTTGAGCTTGAACACATGAAAGTTGAAGGCACTCCTATCGTTGATATATTTCCCAAGAACTTTAACTGGGGCACCGCGCTTTCTTCCCAACAATGTGAAGGTGAATATAAAAAAGGCGACATTAAAGCCAGTTCGCAATGGGATAAATTTGCACGCGAACAGCGCACCTTAAAAACTGACGACGGACAAACAAAACTAGTTTTACCCTCCGGCATTGCATGCGATTTCTGGAATCGTTATGAAAGCGATATTGCTTTAATGAAAGATATTGGTGCAAATGCATCTCGATTATCAATCTCATGGGAAAAAGTATGTCTTCAAAAGCCGCGATTACTGGAAGATGGTAGCATTGATCCGCGCGATTTGAACGAAGATGCATTGTCTCATTATGAAAGCGTGTGCGAAGCGCTCACCCAAAAAGGAATTCGCCCTGCCTTCACCTTATATCACTATGCAGAACCTGAATGGTTTTATGATATGGGTGGCTTTGAGGAGGCTGAAAACATTCCTTATTTCGTAGCATTCTGTAAAGCAGTTGCGCAACGTTTACAAAAATATAATCCATTATGGTTCACCTTTAATGCTGCTGAAGGGCATGCTGCTCAAGGCTGGTTAAAAGGCATGAAGCCACCTGCAAAAGTAAATGAATTTGAGCTGATGGCCCAAGTATTATTTAATCTCCTGCAAGCACACGTACTCGTGTATAAAGAAATCCACAAAATAGATCCGAACGCGCAAGTGGGTATTCTTAAAAATATTATGCAGTTAGACCCCGATCGCATTTGGCATCCGCTTGATAATTATGCAGCTAAGAATGGGAACAGAATTCAAAATGGATGCGTATTCGATTTCTTTAAAACGGGTGATTTTAATCTCAATGTTTTAACCAAAGTATCGTATAGCAATTCAAGCCCTGAGTTGAAAGAGCTTATCAAAAAAGGCAATCATGCGCTTGATTTTGTAGGTCTCAATTATTATTGCCATAACTATATGCATAATATGTCTACCATCCCTGAAAGTGATAGAACGCTTGAGCCAAAAACAAATAATCCACGCTATCCTATTTATGGCGAAGGCTTATACCGCGCTATTAAAGAACTTTCTGAGCAGATGGCAGGTCCATGCGGTAATCTTCCAATCTATGTTACCGAAAACGGCGTTGCCGCTGATAATAATGATGAAGGTAATGCAATTCGCAAATTGCATAACAAACGTTATCTGTATGCATTAGCAAAAGCAATTAAGCATGGTTACAATGTTGTGGGATACTTCCACTGGGCATTCATGGATAACTATGAATGGGGCTCTTATGGCAAAAATTATGGCATCTTTGAAGTTGATAGAGATAACAATCTGGAACGCAAGCCTAAATCTGGCGCCAAATTCTTAATTGATTTGATGGGAAGCAGATTTAAAAGATAATTAATATACTTCTGTTAATTTAAAGGGCTCTTTAAACGGAGCCCTTTTTTATTGCTTAATCACTTTCTCAATTAGCGGTGAAATAGAAACAACCTCTATTTTCTCATCCTGTTTCTTTGGTATCAAAGAATCGGTGACATACACTCTTGCAATATCACTATTGCCAATGAGTTCATATGCATTTGCAGAAAATAAACCATGGGTAGCCCAAACGCTCACCTCTTGGGCACCCAGCTCTTTTAATTTCTTAGCAACTTCAATCACGGTTTTACCCGTAGCGATCATATCATCAATAATAAGAATTCGCTTTGCCGGCACCGCACCATCATATTCAAGAACCTTAACTGTTTCTTGCTCAGGCCGCATCTTAGTTAAATACACTGCTTCTATCTTGCACACCTGCGAAAGCCGTTTTACTAATGCATGCGCCCCTTCATCCGGCGCTGCAATGGCATCATAATTTTTCGCTATCGCACAAATTAATGCATCAGGAAACACAGATTCAAAATTCAAATACTCGTGTAAGCGATTGCTATGCGGGTGAAAAATTATAACTTTATTGAGTTTAAAAAGATTCACTATTTTGCATATCAGTGCACCACTCGCAGCTTCCCCTTTTTGCGGATCATCTTGGCGTGCATATCCAAAATAAGTAAACAGAAGATTAATTTTTGCGCCTTCACGTTGCAAAGCATCCAGAAGTAAAAAAAGTTGAACAAGATTATCAGCCGGAGCATTGGTTGCCGCTATCACCCAAATTTCTTTATTAACAACATCGGATTCAAGTTTGATATACCATTCACCATCACTAAATTGTTTGGCAATATACTTACCCTGCTCAAAGGGCAATGCTTTCTGCAAATGTTGCGTGGATTGCGTGTAAAACACCATCATCGGTAAGACTCCTGCAATAATTGAATCGCTTGCTCATCATCCACTTGATCAAAATGATCATACCATTGGCTCACGCTGATAAAATTTTCTGGAATCTGCAAGCAAATTACTTCGTCAACTTTTTTCTTAATCAGGTGCAATGCTTCTTTTGATGCCACCGGAACGGCGACAATAATTTTTGCCGGATGTTGCTTTTTAATCAGATCAAGGGTGATTTCTAAGGTTTTGCCCGTAGCAATACCATCATCAACTACGATTACTGTTTTATTTTCTAGAGAAAATGGTTTTCGCTCATCATGATATGCCGCTGAGCGTTCACGTAACAATTGCCTGATATTGCAAATCTCTCTTTTGAGATATGCTTCCATTTCTCCGGAAAATTCAAGCGCACGCTTATCAATAATAATACTATCTAAACTCACAGCCCCAATAGCATATTCAGGATTTCCTGGATATCCGATCTTTTTAGTGAGAATCACATCAAGCGGTAGATTTAATTCTTTTGATAATACCGCGCCAATTTCAAGGGCACCTCTGGGAATAGCTAGCACCATCGTTCGCGCATCATTGGTATACTTTTGTAATTTTTCAGCTAATTGTTTGCCCGCATCAAAACGATCTTTAAACATAAACATCCCCTCTTTAAATACTTATTTTTCAGTATTACGCAAAAGAAAGGCTTCTTACTATATTCGATTAAATATAAATAAGAGAGTTGCTCGCCATTAATAAAATAGATTATGCTCGCGCGGACGATCGTATTCATTTTTTAAATACTGATAAACCCTGCTTAATTGCTCCTGATTCAATCCACCATGAGGCAAACCTAATGAACTACTCAGTGATCCTGCAGTTCCGCTATATTTATTAATATCAGGCGCATAGCTCGCGCTTGCATGGGTTTCATGGTCTAAATATATGGTCATGCCCGGTTCTACCATTTTTTCAATGCGATGCTGCGGTCTTCTCCAATCACTTTCACGTTGCATAGCATTAGCTAATCCGCTTAAAGACAATAATAAAAGGCCTAAAAATAAGATTTTCTTCATAAATTCTCCTTAATTCCAGCCCAGCATGGACTAGCTTCTATCCTTAGGATATCCCATTAAAACCCCTTATTTCAAGGGTTTTTGGCTCATTTTAGCCTGTTTTACACCCTCAATATATTGACAAATAGAATATAAATCAAATAATATAAAAATAGAATATATAAGCCAAATTATTAGGTAAATTTCTATAGTAAAAAAGGAGAACCCATGAACTATAGTAAAGTATTAATCCTTGCCCTTTCAATGGTAAGCGCAACTGCTTTTGGTATGCAACCGTTAATGTCATCATCATTGCCGCAGCAAAAACCAGCAGTTGTTGCTCGCGAAACCCAATCAACCGAAACTGCGGTACTTTTTAATGCAATCTCAAAAGGTGATGCGCGCGAAGTTGAAAAACTATTAAATGAAGTAAAAGATGCTAAAGCATTAGCAAATGCTTTCGATTCTAGAGGCTGGTCGGCATTAATGCGCGCCGCAAATCATCCCGTTATTGTTCACTTATTACTTGCTCACGGCGCCGCAGTAAATCAAACCAATACTTCGGGAATCCCACCATTGAGAGAAGCAATGATCGCGGGAAACATTGAGAGTATTAAAGAACTTATTCGCGCCGGTGCAGATGTTGATAAGGCAGACAATTATGGCATCACCCCTCTCATGATGGCCGTGTCTCAAGGCCCTGCAGACGCAGCGTTTATTTTAATTGAAGCAGGCGCAAACGTGAACGCTGAAGATAGAGGTGGCCAAACCGTTTGGAAATATTCTAACTTCTCATCACCACGTAAAGTAAGCCCTGAGCAAAAAGCTAAAATTCAAGCATTGCTTGAAGCAAAAAACGCGCGCAAAGAATCAATAAAGAAAGCTCAATAAATCTCAGAACTGTTAAGATAAAAGCCCTCGATAATTTCGGGGGCTTTCTTATTTTGAACTAAACTTAAACCCGCTCGTTTCGAGCGAACATATTTATGCGAGTCGAGAAATGCAAAAAGAGATTTCTCGATTCGGCATTCGCCTCACTCGAAACGAACGGATACAGATACTTTTTTTATTTTGAAGCCAATGTTTTTGCTCGTTGGTCAAACATTTCCAATAAGCGCTTAGCTGCTTGCACAATCTCATGGTGCCCTGCTTTTTCCGCCCGCTTGACGGTATCCACTAACGCCGAGCGCTGAACTGTCTTTAAATCACCATGCGGATAATCATAGTGCTCTTTAATATTTTTAGGTGCGCTTGGATTGATACCCAAAAACCATGCACCGTATTCTTCCATACTATGAGTATTCAGATAATGATTCACTTCATCTGGGGTCGGCTTTTCAGCTTCCCAATTAGAATCAAAACCTTCAATTTCGCCTGCTTTAATTAATCGTTCTGCTTGTTCTACTGCTCTTTTATGAAGATGAACTGCTGCCATTATATTCTCCTTTTATAGTTTTTATGTAGCTGCAATTATTTTAAAAAATATGCGAAACATAAATCAAGCAACAAGCATTTTAGGGAGATTTTTTTTGTGTATTATTTTTTTTTGTTCGATCATTCGTATCTACATCAACAGTTGCCACCAAGCACGTAGCCAATCCATAGCAAAACAACGTAGAAATACATCCATTACGGCGCGTTAAAATAGTATCAGCACGATCGGGCAACGAATGCAAATATCTGCGGCTTAATTTCTCTTCACACTCTTTGGGAAATTCAGGCTGCTGGGGAACAGTTTTTTCCTGTATTGATTCATCATCCGGCTGAAATATTTCAGTAAAATCCATAGCATAATTGGATTGGCCAATTGCGAGCCAAAATGCAAAAGCTATCATTTGTCTTTTATACTGCATTGTTATATCCTCAAAACTTGATTTTACCCAAGTTAACAAAAAGGAATTTAATATGAAACTTTTAAAATATTTTTTTATATTTTTAATCGGTGCATCATTGCACGCCAACATACAAAAGCTCATAAATCCTGAAGAGCTAGTTAATAAAATGAGTCTGCGACAAAAAATTGCACAGCTGTGCATAGTAGCAGCAGTCTCAAATGAAGTTTTTAACAAAGAATTCTTAAAAAATGCCCCTTATCGCATGGATCAAGCCTATGTGGAAGATCTTATTAGCATTTATCAAGTGGGCGGTATAATTTTTCTGGGCGGTGGATTTACGCATGAAGAAGCAGCAATCACCCAACGATTCCAAGCGTTAAGCCCTCATATTCCATTACTCATCGCGCTTGATGCTGAATGGGGCTTAAATATGCGCTTGCAAAATGGCTTCCGCTTTCCGCGCAATATGACGCTGGGCGCATTGCAAGATAATGATCTCATTTATCAAATGGCTTATGAAATTGGCTTGCAACTTGCTGAAATTGGCGTGCATATTAATTTAGCACCCGTGATGGATGTTAATAATAATCCCGCAAATCCGATTATTAACTCCCGTTCGTTTGGCAGTAATCCAGAAAATGTTGCTCAAAAAGGCATTGCCTATATTAATGGATTGCAAGATGCAGGCATCATTGCATGCGCAAAACATTTTCCTGGCCATGGGGATACCGATATTGATTCGCATTTGGCGCTGCCGGTAATTACCCATGATCGTGCCCGCCTTGATACTATCGAATTGGTTCCTTTTAAAGCCGCTATTGAAACTGGTGTTATGGCCGTGATGACTGCGCACATTCAAGTGCCCGCACTCGAACCAAATGCATCGCTACCCGCAAGTCTTTCCAGAAAAATTAGCACCGATCTTTTACGCAATGAACTTGGATTTGAAGGTCTCATTATTTCTGATGGACTGGGTATGCAAGGCGTCACTAACCAGCATAAAGTTGGCGATATTGAAGTACGCGCACTGCAGGCAGGCGCCGATATTTTATTGTGCCCTGTGGATCCCATTAAAGCAATTAATGCTATTGAGATAGCAGTAAAAAATGGCACAATAGCCGAGCAATTAATTAATGAAAAAGTTTTACGCGTACTCCAGGCAAAACAATGGGCATTTGCTCATGCATCACACCAAGGATCTGATAAAAAAAATGCCATGAATATTAAAAAGGAGATCTTTAGCAACGCAATCACTATCGTAAAAGATACACTTGACCCATTGCGCGATACCTCTTGCGATGCATATATTACTATCAACAATATACATCCGTTTAAGCAAAAACAATGCGGAATCCCTGATGAAAAATTGGCAGAAATTGCACGCTTACAAGCTGAAGGCAAAAAAGTAACCGTAATTCTTTATGGCTCTCCTTATGCGGTAGAATTTGTGCAAAATGCTGATCGCATTATTGTTGCCTACGAAGATGATGGCGCTGCGCAAGAAGCAGTACAGCAAATTCTTGCGGGCAATTCACAAGCTCACGGCCACATGCCCGTTTAAGGAAATTCATGAAAAAACTATTTCTTATTCCACTCGCGATCACATGCATCGCGAGTGGCATGCAACAACCAAAAGTGAGCGCCCAAGCATGCGCAACATACAAAAGTTACCTTCACAGTAAACTGCACCCAACTACAGTCACCTTTTACCAATGCCATCCAGCAACTCCCGATTCACAAATAATACAGCGTTATGTTGATGAATTTGTAAGAATGGCGACTCAATCCCCAACTACCAATATCACTCTTGCGCATTGCAAAGAAGTCTGGGAAGCCACCCCTTCTGATCCGGATATCATGGAATATATTTTAACCGGAAATAGATGTGATGATGGAGGCATGGGAATCGCAGCATGCCCTGATCAAGCAATCTGGCAGGAAAAATTAGCAGAAGTTCAAAATAGAATTAAGCGAATGGCTGCACAACGCGTAAAACAGATCATCCTTAATGAACAACAAATTGCAGCACTCTCTTATGATGTATATATCCGACTTATGGAAGCAACTAAAAAATCTGAGATTAAAATAAATCAGGAAGCATAACAATGAGGCTGCGCGCATTCTTCATCAACTCATTGCTCATTACACATTTGAATGCGATGCAACCAAAAAATGCTGAAGAAGCTGCAACGCTTAAAATATTGCAGCAAAAATATAGCTTACGAATAAAATCGACTTTAAGAGAAACTACTCAAACGTATCTCAACCGCCATCCGAAATCAGTAGAAGCTCAGATCATAGATCGATATACCGAGCAATTTTTAGAATTTGCTACATTCGAAGGCATTGCCGACCTCACTGATGACCAGATTGATTGGAATTTGAAAATGCATTCATTTCAAATACCGGCAACGCCCAAGAAACTTGAATACGTTTTAACCGGTAAAAAAATCCCAGAAGATGGGCGCATCTATGCCACTGATGCGCGCTTGAGTGAATGGCAAAACGAGCTCAAAAAAATTGAAGATCAAATCGAAGCACATCCGAGAAACCATCAAAAACGATGTTGCGCTATCCAATAATGATTAAGAAAATTTGGTAGTATTCATATCATAAAACATTTGCGCTAACTTCTGTGCCCTTTGGCTATCTTTAGGATGAGTGTTCCAGGTTTCGGGCAGGTAATGATCGCTTTCTAAAGCGCATATGTCATAATACAGTCGCATAGCAGTAGTTATTTCTGATCCATGAGAGCACGCAAGAAGATCGGCACGGATTTCTCGCTGATGGCGATAGGCAATAATCGATTCTTTGCAAGTGTACTCTTTCTCAACAAAGCCCAGTGAATCAAGCAACCCCAAAATATAATGCTCTTCTATACAATCATAATGAATAAGATGCATAATTTCATGGCGCAGGATTCCTTCCTGAATTTCCCAGGCAAAACCATTAAGCCATTCACTATTAAGTTCTAAAATATGGGTAATGGAACCTTTTTTATCCACGCATTGAATCGCTTGCGCTTTATAATCCGGCCCTTGCAGATCTTTTATGATTACGTACTCAGGATTAATTCCATATTCCTTCAATATTTCATGAATTCTTTGAATAAAGGGCGAATCGTGCGGTATTAGTTCTTTTGCAGGCCCCATAAGCGTATCGCGCGCCTTGAGATCTTCTATAAAATTAAGGGTACGGCGCCAATCAGCCTCGGGAATATTGAATTCCTTCTTTATCGCATCCAAAGAATGGTCATGAGCATTCTTTTGATCTTGAGCCAAATTTGAGGCCTTAAATGATGAATTTTGAAGGGTATAATGCCCTAAATAAGCCAGGAGAAAACAGCCGGAAAAAAGGCCTAAAATTAGGGAAATTAAGTATTTATTAACCATAAAAACCTCCATCCTTTTAGTATGCCCCAAAAGTAGTTTTTGTCAATAAAAACATTTTCTATTTGAAATATCAAAAGAGGCTTCAGATGGCCTTTTTTCATAAACAGATGAAAAAAAGTGAGCGATATGGTATACTCCCTATAATCGTTAAAATAAGCTATTAACCCGGCGACCCAGAGGTTGGCCAATGAGTATGTTAAAAAGAAAAAAAGGTTACTTTTCTATCTCTGCGGTAGCCAAAATGTTTTCAGTTCATCAGCAAACTATTCGTCTTTATGAGAAAGAAGGTTTAATAATCCCCAAGCGATCAACGGGAAATACCCGTCTTTTTTCTGAAGAGGATGTGAATCGCCTGGAAGAGATTATTTATCTCACTCATCAGCTCGGCATTAATTTGGCGGGTGTTGAAATGATTTTGAAGCTTAAAAAGCAGATGGCCAAGATGCAAAAGGATATGAATAAGATCTTTGAAAACACTCAAAAAGAGCTTGATAACGAAGTAGAAAATTCAAAGCAAATGGTATCAGCCAGTGCAAAACAACTCATGAAAATAAAAAAAAGCACCACGATTGATACGGCAATTACTCCAGAGCCCGCACCACAGCCGGAGACTAATTTTAAACCGGCGCAAGAATCGCAAAGCAAAATTTTTGATCTTGACGATTGGGAAATCGAATACGACGAATAATTGCACGAAGGGAGGTGCTTTATGTTCTCTTACAATCAGTTTAAAACCGTGTTACTACTGGGTAGTTTAAGCGGGATATTTCTTTTCTTGGGAAACCTTTTAGGCGGTTCTTCAGGATTGTTGATTGCAGCAATCATGGCAATCCTTATGCATTTTTTCTCTTATTTCTATAGCGATAAGATAGTATTGCGCATGTATAATGCGCGCCCCTTAAATCGCAACGAGTATGGATGGATTTATGAAACGGTGCAAGAGCTTGCGCATGAAATGCAAATACCCATGCCCAAACTCTGGCTGGTAGATACTAAAATGGCAAATGCCTTTGCAACCGGCAGAAATCCTGAGCATGCCTCCGTAGCAGTAACCACGGGCATTTTAGAACTCCTTAATAAAAAAGAGTTGCGTGGAGTACTCGCCCATGAGTTATCTCACGTGAAAAATAGAGATATTTTGGTTTCTACCGTCGCAGCAGTTTTAGCTACCGCGATTGGGTATATCGCGACTATGTTTAGATTTTCATTTTATGTTAACACTAATCGAGATGGCAATAACCGCATCAACCCATTGGCAATGCTATTGATCAGCATTTTCATACCGATCGCTGCCAGCTTAATACAATTAGCAATATCTCGATCACGAGAATATTTAGCAGACGAATCAGGAGCCGAGTGCTGCCAAGATCCATTGGCACTTGCATCGGCGCTTGAAAAGCTGCATAATCATATTCCAGACGCTTCGCTTGATAAAAGTGATGTTACTAAAGCAAGTACTGCCCCACTCTTTATCGTGCATCCATTTTCTGGCGCCGGTTGGTCGGCTTTATTTTCTACCCATCCACCAGTGAGTGACAGAATTGCGCGCCTGCGCGCAATGGCGGGTAAAAAATAACAAAATGTTTTAATGCATTTTCAAAAGTGGTAATGCTAAAAGTATCAACGACCCCCGTTCGTCCCGACCCTTCGACAAGCTCAGGATGAATTCCGGACCGTGAGTAGAGATGTAAAAACCCTCGCTCGCGTGCCCGCCGAAGCCTCGGCGAAGGCTGGGAAGCGAACGGAGAGAAAAAAATTTATAGGGATGTTACCGGAAACCAAGGAAAGGGACTTGCGGTATGAATAATGACTCATTCAACAACAATAACAACAGCGCACAACAATTTGTGATCTCATATGAATTACTTTGTTTATTGCGTTGGCTTCTTGAAAATGATGTTGAAAAATTAAAGAAAATGGTGTCTAAAGCGCTCGCTACTGGCCTGCGCAATGACATTAAGCAATTCGAGCAATTAGGAGATGTGAGTGCCGATCCTGCTATGGTGGAAGAAGTGCAACATAGCATTATTGAATTTTTTAGCATGCTTGAAATTTTGATCGCCGAATCGATGAAAGAGCAAGCCGTGCAACGCGCAGTAGAGAAAAACCTCATGCCTACTATTGATCATATTGATTCAACACTCTGCGATGATGATACGGTCCGCTCAAGCGTAGAAAAAACGGTTGCGCGCTCTGAGCAACATCCAAAAGAGAATGCGCAAAATATGCTGTATAAAGAGCTACTCAAACGTTGGAAGCCTAGCAAGAATATGATGAATTAGTGGTTCGATCCGTCTACGCTAAACCCCTCGACTATCGCTCGGGAGTAAACGCGTCCTCCGCTCATCCTGAGGAGCAGCGCGTAGAGGCTGCGTCTCGAAGGACGCCGGACAGGGACGCATGATCTGAATTATTTTTAAAAAAATTAATTATCAAAAAAACTATATTTAGGCCGTTCGTGGTGAGGAGAACTCGCAAGAGTTCGTCTCGAATCCATACGGCCCTTTTTATTTAGGAATATCAATTATTTATATGGTTCGATAACGCTCGCTATCACGAGCTACTCACCACGAACGGGGTTAGTAAATTTACCTTTTTCAGACATCCTGCTTGTCCGCCGAAACTTGCCGAGCCTGAAGGCCCGGATAAGTGAAGGCTGGAAGGAGCTCACAAAGTGAGCGTCACGAAGGATCAAAGAATCCAATCTCAGTGAGTGCCTGCCATAATTCAAACATTGGCAGGCCTATAATCGCGGAATATGAACCGCTCACCGCTTTTAAAAATTGCGGACCATCTTCAATCTTAATGGCTCCTGCCGCTTCTAATGCCCCTGATCGCTCAATATATTCTTTAATCAAATGATCCGGCACATCAAACTCATATGATGCCTGCGCATAGCCCATCATCCGCTTCGCAGTTTTCCATTCACCATCTTTATACATTCTTTTCTCAATACAAAATGCGGTGCCGCACAAATTAATGCCGCCCTTCGCAGCTTTTACCTTTGCAATGCCATCCTGCATATCAGCGGGCTTGCCACTAATGGCGCCGGTAGTATCAACGCTCAAAGTGTCGGCGGTGACCACGAATGCAATCTGCCCTTGCGTGCCTCGCGGCATAATCACATGCTTCATTTTATGTTCAGCAATTGAAGAAACCACTTTTTGCAATGGCATGCCCCAATCGCATTGCGATTCATCAGCATCTTGTTCAAGAATTTGAAATTCGATACCGGCTTTTTTTAAGAGGGATTTACGAGATGGCGATTTGGAGGCCAGATAGAGAGTATTCATAATTAACTTTTCGATTCTTCTTTTTCATGTTTGGCAAATAACTCTGCCAGAGAATAGCACATTTTCATTTCATCTGTTCATAGTAAGCGCGAACACTCTTTTCTTTTTCAACCTATTCACATTAACGGTACAGCTCAAAATTATTTAAACTATTTTGGTGATTGTTTTTTTTCTTAAATTATTTATGCGAATATTTGATCGAATATTTTTCGCTTGAGAAAGTAAACCTTTTAAGCAATCTTGATGCATTCCTAGATCATTCAGCTCTCTTCTAAACATTGCAGAACATGATTCTAGGTACGCATAACATTTACACGAATCTCTTCGTAGACAAGCCGTATCTGCATATCCACTCGAATTAAAACAGTTTAATTTTCTATTATAAGCACCATTACGTACATTGGATGCAAATTGAACTCGAATATGCGCAATATCAATTTGATTTTTTTGAGTAAAAATTAATTGTCGAACACGTCTTTGCTGGTCCTCCAAAGTACTGAAACGAAAATTATTTTGTTTGGGAGCACGGGTCTGAGGCGTTCGCGCTCTGGCGAAGCTATGCATGGCCTGCAGTGGAGTTGATAATGCTAAAACCCAACAAATTGCTAATAGTAGTTTCATAATTATCCTGTTTAAATTTTTTTCAAATGTATCGTAAAACTAAAAATTAAGAAATCAAAATTTAAAGAGCAATGCGAGTGTATCGGTATTAAAAGAAGACATAACCTGTTTCACATTAGCAATATCGGGCAATTCTCGGGAATAGGTATACATAAGCCAGAAAGTTTTGGGATCTCGATGATACGCCACAATATTCTGTTGGCTTGTAGGAAGATTGGATAGTTGCCATATCTTCGCTTTTATATGTGCCACTGTGGTTTCATCATTTATTGCCAGAGGGGTACGTTCGCTACCGCATTTAATGGTAACTGATGTTGCTGCCAATGCCCATTTTTTTATAGTGCTCTGATCCATGGCGTTGATAGAAAAAACAAAAATAGCGAATACAAAAACAATTTTTTTCATATTTTTAGTGTAATAAGCATGCAATAATATGCAAGAAATTATAAAATCAAGTACGATACGTAAAAAAGGATATATGAAGTACTCAATGAAATTATTCTGGTTTCTCTTGTTTTGGCAACTTTCAAGCGTCGGATTTTCCGCCAGTTATTTTTATGATCTATATATTCATAACGAATATTATGCAGAGCCGCCGGGATTTCCCAGCAAACTCGTGATTTTACCATTGGTAGCCTCATTCTCAGGCAAAGGAGATCAGTGGCATGAAAATCGCCTTGCGGGTGGCATTGTAGGAGCCGTGCGTTTTGTTCACGATCATACATGGATTGAATTTGTTACCGCTTATGGCAAAGAAAAAATGAAATTTAATCATCTAGGGCAATTTGGCAAAGCATCTCGCGCGGGATGGGATGATTTTATAATCGATTTTGGTCATAACTTTCTGGATAAAACCGGCAAAAAACAATTGCTCTTACATTGGTTAATCGGAATTCCCCTCATTCAAAAAGTAACGTTAGAAGAAGTGCAAAGCCCGCTTTGGGGAACTCGCACCTATGCAACCGGACCCGTTATTGAATTTGCATATGATTTTATTCGCAATTATGCACAAGATTTTTTCTTTGGAATTATCGGAAGATTTTTGCATCGCTATGAGCGATCATATGAGCCAATTCTTCCCCGCGGCACATTCTTTCATCCGGGCAATGCTTTAGATATTTTAATACTTCTGCACAATCGTTATTATGAGCATAATGTCGAAATTGGTTACGTGTATACACACTATAATCATATTTCATTAGAAGCACCCACTGGCATTACTCGTTTGCCTTCAGAACGATACAATAGTTTTTATGTCGATTATTTTTATTATTATGAAAAACGATCACTGGGTTTTGAAGTAAATATCACCAAAACGTTTGGTAAGCCGTTTGAAGGAATCACTGTTTTTAGTGCACTCACCTGGTATTTTTGATAAAATTATTAAAATTGAAAAATAACGAGTAAAAAATATGAATACCTATTTAAATCAAGAACTTCCCACCATAAACATCATCGGTGTTTCTCAAACATTTTACCTCAATGATCCAAATGCAAAACAAGCAATCGGAGAATTCTGGGGCCACTTTTTTGT
Organism: uncultured Pseudomonadota bacterium; assembly: GCA_964392765.1. Taxonomy (GTDB): domain Bacteria; phylum Babelota; class Babeliae; order Babelales; family Vermiphilaceae; genus BTUB01. Next base: position 6,608 of record CAYMRF010000020.1, on the reverse strand, counting down.
GAGCCAAGCACTCGCAAAAATTCCCAATAAAATCGATGAACAGACCATGTATGGGATTTACTGCGACTATAATCCTTCCGGAAGCTATACTCTCGTTATTGGTGCACCGGTTACCAGCACCAAAGAAGTTCCCGCGGAAATGATCAGCAGAACTATCCCTGCCGCAAACTATGCCGTGTTTTCCGCTAAAGGGCCTTTTAATCCATCAGTTGCGCAAACCTGGCATGAGATTTGGCAAACTAAACTTGATCGCGCTTTCACTTATGATTTTGAAGTATATAATAAGAATTCAACAAATGATGATCAATCGATTGTAAATATTTATATCGCTCTAAACAAATAAAGAACCGACCTATGAAAAAACAATTATTACTCACAGTAGCTTTTTTAAGCATCTCTCATTCAGTACAATCTATTCAAGAACAAGAAACTGAGAAAATTGTTGTTACTCAAAAGCAACACATTCTGGATCTATGCAAAGCAGAAAAAAAAGATGAATTAGCATGCAAAGCAATTCATTCTGCTTTTCAACATATGGCTCAATCAGAATGGGATAAACTATCGTGGCGAGAAAAAGCGCGAAATCTTCTCAAATATCCACTGCCTATGATTGTAGCACGAACCGTATTCTCCAATGCAGCGTACCAATTAGGCACTCAATTGAATTGGGATAATGAGCGTATTGAAACCGAATGGAAAATCTTGTGCGATGAATTTGCTAAACAAAAACAAGACACGCAAGACAATAAATCAATTGAGTAGTGCTTCATTTTAACGTGAAAAGCCTCCTAAAAAATCTTCAATTCAAAGTTGCAAAGCGCTCTATCGAATTTATGTTCTAGTTTTTAATAATTGCCATAAATAGTGAAATGGGTATATTCCTCAAAACCGAGCTTTAGAGCCAGCGGCAAACCCATTGCAGAAGACATTAAAAGAGCGCTTGAATATCCTTGATCGCGCGCAATCATAAGTGGTTGATAGAGCATCGCGCGTCCGATTCCTTTATTGCGGTATTCTGCCAACGTGCCCACCAAATGGACACTGATTATGGAATTAGCATGATAGGCAACCATGCTAGAAGCAACAGGTAGATTTTCATAGTATCCAAGATAGAGATGGAGAGTGCCTTTTGGAGCACGATTGACTAAAAAGCGAACGGCTTTTTCAAGCTCAATTTTATTATAGGCATAATTAGTAGCAGTAATAGAAACCCACTCAAGAAAATCTTCTTCACTCGAGATTTCTTTAATTATAATGCGGTTGGTACTCTCATTTTCTTTTAAGGCCTGCAAATTAAGATGCATTCCTGGTGAAGATGCCTTATGCTGCAACCCATTTGCTTGCAGAGCGTGTAGGGTCTTTTTATCATTGGAATCAACAACCCAGGTAAAGTGCGTTTTGCCAAAATACGCCTTAATATCATGAATATCCTGATCGGTGATTGCAGCATTATTATATACTCGATTGCATCGGCCAATATAACTGCCGGTATTTACTGCAGCGCAGTGCACCGTAGCATAATCAACAAACGTTGCTTCACCGAAATTCATAAAAAGAAGCCCTTTGAGAGCCAGTAAATGATTCATTATTAACCTAATTTTAATTTTTGTGATTTCTCAATGCTATCTTTTGTCCACACTGGAACGGCACCATTCTTAAGAATATCATGAGTACTCATCCATTCCACAGCACTTAATTCATCAGGAATCAATGCCCTTGGTTCACCCTGCTTATACTTGCAAAGAAATACAATATCAACAACCGGCTGGCCTTCTTGGGTAATAAAAAAACTACTTTTTACATACTGCATATCATCATAAATTTCTATGCCAACTTCTTCTAGAATTTCTCGCTTGAGTGTTTTTTCTAAAATATCATTGCCAATATCTTGAGTCTCCACCTTTCCTCCCACTAAAGCGAGAGTGCCCCCCGCATGCTTTTCTTTTTGGCTGCGAGTTATAATCAGCCACTTATCATCGTGATAAATAGCAGCTTCAACATTTACTATGTAAAATAGAGAATCCATAAGACTTTTCCCGTAAATAATTGTTTTCTATCTTTAAACTATACGCTAAAATAACCAAAAGCTATTCAATAATAGTGTATGATTAACGGTCAATAATCACTAGCCAGGCCAAGGAACAAAAATGAGAAAAATATTTTGGGATAATCCCTATCAAACAGAATTAACCACCAAAGTTGCTGCCGTAAATGGCAATGAAATTCTTTTTGATGAAACAATTATTTTCTCATTCAGCGGCGGGCAAGAGAGTGATAAAGCAACGGTGAATAATATGCCGGTAATGGGCTCGCGCATGGATGGAATTCTCATCTATTATACGCTACCAGAGAATCATTGCTTAAAGCCCGGCGACAGCGTAACGCAACGCATCGATTGGCCACGAAGAAATCGGCTTATGCGATTGCATTTTACGGCAGAATTAATTTTGGAAATTGTAACGCAAAACTATAAACTTGAAAAAGTTGGTGCTCATATTGCTGAAGGCAAAGCGCGCATTGATTTTAAATCTGATTCAAATATTTCCGCTCATTTTCCGGAAATTCTACAAAAATATAATGAAATTATCGGTGCAAATTTACCAATTCATAAAGATTTTAGTGATATAGCAACACAGCGGCGCTTTTGGAAAATTGAAGGTTTTGCTCAAGTTCCCTGCGGCGGCACGCACGTAAAATCAACGGGCGAAGTTGGTTTGGTAACGCTCAAGCGCGATCGTCCGGGCAAAGGAATAGAAAGAATTGAAATCAGACTGGTTGATGATACTCCATCGCACAATGAACAGTGATTAAAGAGCACACACAGATTCAAGCTTTATGCCCTCCCGATTTGGGAGGGCATTTGCTATTTCCTATTTTCTCTTAAAAAATTTAGTGTATTGGCAGTTTTCAAAATTATAAACCGGAAAACTACCACGCACTGCAAGTAACTCTGGGCATTGAGAAAGCGCGCCCGCTTTCTTAAAAAGATCTTTATGATTTTTAGACTCAGTTAAGTCTACTCGCCGGCACCCTGCTTTTGCGGCCTCTTCCTCCAGGCGTTCAGCAAGCTGCTGATTCAAAGTACCGGTTTTGCAAGATTCCTTCATCATCGCAACCCATTTTGCACAAGGGTTTTTGTCCATAGAAAATGCATTAAAAAATAAGCACACAAAAAATGCGCTAAAAACTGTTTTATTCATAATAGTTCCTAACATAGGATTACATTGAATTCTAATTTAAAAAAACGAAAAATAAGTAGTAAAAAAAAAGATATACTGTGCGCTTTAGCGCACAATAGTAATTGCTGAAATAATGAGAGAATTAAGAAAAGCGGAACCCATGGCTTGTGCCATTAGCAAGTCAGAAAACGAGAATGTCTCTTTACTGAATTTCATATAAAGTTCCTAAGATTGATTCTATGATTAAAATGCCCCAAAATTCTCTATATGTCAATATTCTTAATGCTTTAAGTAAATAAATTGTCTGATGCACCCACTGCATTCAAAAAGACTAGAGAGCATAAAGAGAAATTAAGCGATCTAATATCTTAATCATCCCTCGATTAATTGAATCATAATCGTGGGCAAACAACTGCTGAACTGTTTGCGTATATTTGCTTGGCTTCAAATCATCCGGACATGCTTCAATCATCGTAGCAATACCCTCTTTGGTGATCTCCATATGGCACTGAAATCCATAGACATGCTTATCATATTTTATAATTTGGCGTGGACATCCGGCGCTCGTTGCAAGTATTTGAGCATCCGCAGTTAATCCCGGCATATCATTATGCCAATGAATCACATCAAACGTTGCAAAAACATTCGCAAACACTGGATCAGTCTTGCCCTCTTGCGTGAGATCAATGGGCAATACGCCTACCTCTTTTTCAGGACTGCGCGCTGCAGCTGCGCCATATGCCTGGCCAATTAATTGTGCGCCTAAGCAAAATCCAAGAATCAGTTTATTCTCAGCAATCGCATATTTAATAAGCGCAATTTCATCATACAAATAGGGATCTTTATCTAATTCGCACGCACTTTGCGGCCCACCCATAATGATCAAGAAATCAAAATCGCGTACATCTTTGCACGATTGTCCTTTATAGGGTTTATAGATAGAAAATTGATGATTGTGTTGCGCTGCCCAGTCTTGAATTACCCCGGGCGTCTCAAAATCTGCGTGCGTGATGCATACTATTTTCATTGATTCAATTCCATATATACCATGAGTTAATACCGTGAGAGTAAATACTAAAATTTGAATGTTCATTTTCCAAATCAGTTATAATGTCTCTTTCATAATCACCGAATAAAGTTATACTGCTTCAAGTTTATAGTTATTTCATTATTAGGGAATATCGTGACTAAACATCTAGTAAGTGCATTACTTATTTGCATATTATTACCAGCAACTGAACTATATCAAAATATTGAGCCGCAATATCCTTCATATGTTGATAAAAATCATTATGGCTTATGCCTGCGCGCAGCGCGTGATTTAAAAAAAGGTACCATTGTAGCTACTGCAGATTTTGAAAAAACGGATAAGGCCTATATCGCCGATCATGAATCACCGGAGCATAAATATGTTGCACTGATGGACGTGAGTATTGATGGAGTTGCCACGTGGGGCAAAGTTCGCGGAAAATGGGCTTTTTGCAATCATTCATGCGATCCTAATTGCGATATCTCTCCTGCATGGCAGATCATTACCAATCGTGATGTGGCAAAAGGCCAAGAGCTCACTACTTCATATGATGCATTAGTGCATAACTATCCATGGCCAGAATCGTGGAATTTTGTTTGTTTATGCGAATCGCCCAATTGCAGGAAAATAATTAATAAATACAGAAATGATATTTCTTATCCCATACCACAAAAATAACAGAGCGATTAAGCGCGACTTTTATGCGCTAAAAGCATCTGCTTAATTTCATTGTTTCCTAAACGATCAGCCCAATCAAAGGCAGTCCGCTCAGTTTTATCTTTGTGATCAATATTCACCAGATTTGCTTTTGAAGAGCCTAATACTCTCAAAACAGAAGTTCCTAAACTTCCGCTTGGTGGCGCAAGTAATGCGCGTACTGCGTGAGCGTTACCGCGCACGGTTGCCCAGATTAGCGGAGTCATTCCACGATCATCAACTTCATTAAGCTGATCACCAGTAGCATGAGGCAACAATTGATTTAACGCGTCTTGATTCTCATGAACAATCGTATTGATAAGATTTTTATAAAAGGTGCTCTTGAGTAAAAGCAGATATTCCAAACCTTTCTCAATCAACTCTTGCCCCTGAGGTGTTTTGGGATACGGAGCACCATACTGAAACAACTTAAGTGCAATATCCCACGCATACGATTTTTGAATAAGATCAATCATGCTGATGCCATCTGATGTTAATTTTTTACAATCGGCACCATTTTCTAGTAAAAGCTTTACACAATTGGTATGAGGAGTGGTAACTGCCCATTGCAAAGGAGTCGCCCCTTCATTGTCAGGCCCATCAACCGGAGCACCGTGATGCAAAAGAGTTTCTGCTTTTTCATATTCTCCATTATTGCAGGCAATATGCAAAGGCGTTAATTCCAGAGTGCGTGTTAAATGTTGAGTTTTTGCCGCAAAAGAAGCGCCCGCTTGCAACAATGGCCGAATTGCTTTAACTGCACCATCTTTTTGGCATGCAAGCATTAAGGGCGTTGTGCTTCCAAAATGTGCCCGATTTTCCACATCAGCGCCAGCACTTATTAAGAATGGGATAATATCTGGATTATATTTTACGGCAATATGCAATGGAGTATACCCATCTATGCCATGCCCGGCATTAATGCGTGCACCCTCAGCAAGCAATGCTTTAAGCGTTGGCATATCATTTAAAAATGCCGCTACATTCAGCGGAGTAGCAACATCGAGATCATTGCGCTGTTGTGAAGTTAATTTTTCAAAAAATGGATTGATTGTTCTTTGCAGGGGTGAAGCTTCTTGGCCAGCTTGGGGTGTAGCTTTTTCTGCATGAGTGCAATGCTGGTGAATATGATTTGCCAGAACTACGGCAACTTTTGGATGGGATTTTTTTAAGATAGCCTCTACCGCAGGAGTTCTTTGTTGAATTACTGCTTCCATCAGGAGAAATTTCTTGGCATAAAATTCAGCGTTAAGCCTTTCATTGGTAAAAACTTCGCTTAAATCTTCTTGAGCCACAGGTATTTTTACCATGCCCTGGGCGTTGAGCATCGCAGCCGCTAACGTGATAAATAAGAGGATATTCTTCATAGTTTTCTCCATTGTGACTAAAGTTATGCTTACCTTCTTAAAATTGCCATAAATATTCAATTTGTCAATGCGCAATGAGGGCCCTGATGGTTTTCTATTTGTAACAAAACGAACCAAATGCCTTGACTTACCTATTTTTGAGGGTAAAATTAAAGTTATGATAGTAATTTAATAAATATAAAATTTTGGAGAAATTCATGAAAAAGATTCAAATAATGTTAGCATTGGCAGTAATAATGCCTCTTAGGCTTACTTCTATGGAACGAGCAATACAGCGCTCCAGAAGTATGGAAAATATCCATTCAATTGAAGATAACAGGTCAGCAGCCCAAAAAG
>CAYMRF010000019.1:0-23122 GCA_964392765.1 uncultured Pseudomonadota bacterium | reverse complement strand
CTCTTACCGCACATTTTCACCCTTACCCCATTACTGAGGCGGTTATTTTCTGTGGCGCTATCCATTGATAAAGCTTTCCAGCTCTATCACCCTGGCTTGATTGCTCTCGACAGGCACCTTATTCGTTGGGAGTCCGGACTTTCCTCCCCACTCAAAGAGTGGAGCGATTGCCCATTTGCCTTAGTTGTACGATTTCAAGGAACAAAAAGCGCCATAAAGCGCTGTTGGATCCATATCACCATAATATTAACAAGAAGGATGGAAATTGTATAGGAAGGGCTAATAGAAAGGCCTAAAATACCCCACTCTATACCCACTATTTGAGCAAGTATGCAGGAGGCTAAAAGCAGGTAATACTGCCAAATGGCATCATAGAAAATATGCCTCATTTTTACCCCTAAAAGGGTAGCCGGAATCAAATAGGCTAGGCATATGCCAAAGCGGCCAAAATGGATTAAGGGGCTCAGGGAAAGTAAGAGGCAGCAGAAGGCGATTCGAGCCCAACTCATAGGCCGAGATAATTGCAGGATATAAAAGCACAATAAACTGTAGATAAGTGGCTTTTCAAAAATAGAGAATGCTCCCAGATCTATAAGAAAAAGGAGGAAGGCAAGGCTATAGAAAATAACGGGTGAAAGTGGTTTTTTATCTCTCATACTGCTTTTAAATATATTCATTAATAAATGTCAGTGTATAATGAGTGGTATCACTATTCAAGAATATTGCATGATCCATGAAAAGAATTATTTATTCCCTTTTTTTTACGTTCATTCTATCGCTCGCCTTTGCTGCGGGTGGAGTATGGTATATTTTTACCCATCACACCGTTAATTTTGAGCGATTAACGCACTATGATCCAGGCCATCCTTCAATACTTTTGGATGATCAAGGCAAAGAATGGGCTCGATTTCAACTTGATCGGCGTGACCCCATTCCGCTCGCGCAGATGCCGCCGCATCTGATCAGTGCATTTATTGCTGCCGAAGATTGGCAATTTTTTAACCATTCAGGGATTTCGTGGAAGGGAATTTTCCGCTCGGTGATTGTGAACGTGATGCATGGCAGAAAAGTGCAGGGGGCCAGCACGATTACTCAGCAATTAATTAAGCTTCTCTTTTTTGATTCTAAAAAAACATTTAAGCGTAAAATTAAAGAGCAGATCTATGCTGTTCTTGCCGAGCGACAATGCACGAAAGAGCAGATTTTAGAAACGTATTTAAATCATGTTTATTTTGGTTTTGGTATTTATGGAGTTGAAGCAGCCAGCCAGCGCTTCTGGGGTAAGCATGCCAGCGAGTTAACATTAGTTGAATCCGCGACGCTTGCAGCAGTAATTCGATGTCCGGGCCAATACTGCCCTATTATTAATCCGCTTTCCACGCAACGGCGCCGTAATATTATTTTGCACTCAATGAAAAAATTAGAGTTTATTACTGCGCAAGAATATGAGCAGGCACATGCCTTACCTATTTTCATTAAAAGTTATGATCAAACAATTATTGCTCCGCATCTAAAAGAGTTAATACGCATGCAATTAGAAGAGGAGATTGGCAAAGAGGTGCTCTATACGGGTGGATTAGTAATCCAAACCACCATGAATCGTGAGATTCAGCAGCATGCCCAAAAAAGCTTTAAGCAGAATATTGCCGATCTTAAAAAAAGTATTTCGCCAGAAATTGAAGGCGGATTAATTACGATTGATAGCCAAACCGGGCAGATTAAAGCGCTGGTGGGTGGTTATGATTTTAATACTTCAAAGTTTAATCGTGCTTGGCAGGCAAAGCGCCAAATGGGCTCAGTGTTTAAGCCGCTGATTTATGCAGTTGCCGTGGGCCAGGGAGCCACTTTTGCCGATACTGAGATTGATGAACCTATCACGCTTGAGCAGCATAATGCCTTATGGCAGCCCCGCAACCACGATCATGAATTTAGAGGACAGATGACGCTTGCACATGCACTGTTGCGCTCTAATAATATTGTCTCGGTAAAAACGTTGCTCAAAACAGGAATGGCGCCGGTAATCTCTTTGGCCAAAGCATGCCATATTCATGAAAAAATGAGTCCGTATCCTTCATTGGCACTCGGATGCGTGGACGCCACGCTTAAAGAGGTGTGCGGGATGTTTAATGTGTTTGCTAATAATGGCGTGTATGTGGAACCCTATCCGGTGAAATGGGTAAAGGATCAATGGGGCAGTAAAATTTGGAAAGCAGAAACAATAAAAGAGCGTGTATTGCCCGAGCCTATTGTGGGCAAAGTAGCTAAAGTGCTCGAGCTTGGCATCAAGCGCTGGCGAAAAGCTTACGGCCAACAATTGATTGCTGATGATGCTATTTGTAAAACGGGAACCACCAACGATTCACGTATCTGTTGGTTTGCCGGAGCAACGCCAGAATTAACCACGGCCGTTTATGTGGCGTGCGATGATAATCAATCTATGGGGCCTGATATTTTCCCAATTCGCACTGCGTTTCCTATTTGGCTTGGATTACATAATAAGCTTAAGCCAACCGGTAAGAAATTTACGTATGATCCCTCATTGAGATCGATCTTTATTAATCAGTGGACGGGGAGATTGGCTTATCCTGATGATCCGGATGCGCTTGAGATTTGTATATAAAAAAAGGCAGCGTTTTATTGCTGCCTTTTAAATTTACTTAAATTAGTGTCTCTTGTGCTCTAATAGAGGAGTGGTAGTTGAATTGGCATCAGTCATTTGCCAGCTTTCGGTACCCCATGAGCCACGAACCACCACGGTATTGTAATGGTTCCTTCTAAAGGCATCAATTTTCCTTTGAGTATCTTCTGAGACCTCTTTTTTTGAGCCTAATAATTGATCTACTGATTTTGCGGGTAGCTTATCTGATATGTGTTTAGTTTTTGCATTAAGGTTAGCTCCCTTACTCGCTAAGTACTCCACGAGCTCAATCGCCTTAAAGCTGGCTGCACATAAAATTGGAGTCATTTCCATATTGTTATCACGTGATTCGATATCTCTACCGATGCCTTTCTCGAATAGATCTTGGGTGATAAAGAGAATTTTTTCTAAATATTGCTTTGGAGAAGAAGCTAATTTTTTATCATTTTCATTAACTCCGATTCTATGATACATATCATGAAGTATAGTTCTTTTTCCTGCAGCAATATGATGAATATTAGCATTATGATCAAGCAATAGTCTTACCACTTCTCGATGCCCTTTTTCGGCAGCATAAAAGAGAGCGGTGCGGCCACTACTATCTTCTACTTCTAGGGAAGCTTTCTGCTCAAGTAAAAATCTTACAATCTTAGAATATCCCTCATCGGCTGCAGTCATTAAAGGAGTCTGTTTAGTTAAATCTCTATGATGCTTTTCGTCAATTTTCGCTCCTGCAGCAAGATACATAGCTATCTCATCTATTTTTTGGTCTTCACTTTTTTTCTTATCTTTAACGATTTCTATCAATATTGAAGGTTTTGGCGCTTTAGCATATTCAAGTTGTTTTTGCAGCGCTGCAATTCGCACCTGCTGATCATAAAGCTTGGTTTTAGCTTCAGCATGCGCCATTCTCTCGGTTTCTGTTCGTGCATTTTCTCTTCTGAGGGTTTGAATTTGAGTAGCCAGTTGCATAGTTACACTTTTTTCTACTTCAAGTTGGGCTTGAGTTTCTTTTGTGAGAGCTTGAGCATCGCGAGCATCCTGCTCAGCTTTAATTGCCAAATTTCGTTCGTTTTGCACGTGACTTGCAAAAACAGCGGTATCGCCGCGTAATTCTTGTAATTGCGCTTGCAATTCTTGTTCTCTTTTTTGAAGGGATTCAATTTGAGCACGAGAATTATTGTGGTTTCTAATTTGTTCTTGCAAGCTGTTTAATTCATGCGAAAGAAGTTTGATTTCAGCATCCTGAGCTTTATCGCGTTTATATGTTTCTTCGTGTGCATTGATAAGTTGATGTGCTTCATTTCGAGCATTAGTAATAATTTTCAATGCCCGATTATGAGCTTCTTTTAAGTCTTGTAAGTCTTGAATTTTGATATTTTTCCCTTTTAATGATTGCAACGCTAATTCTTTTAGACTATCAGCTGCCGATCTCATGGCTTGCGCTGCTTCAGTTTTATTTTGCATTTTAAACTTATTATTCAGCCATCCAGAGAATTGTGCATAGGTTCTTGAAAACCAATTAGTTTGTTGTGCCGGTGCTTGAACTGGACTTGGTACAGGAATTTGTAATGGAGCCTCAATATTATCGCGCTGAGCCGGCTGATTTTGAGCAGGTGCCGCTTTGAATTGTGAAATTACTTTATTCCATGCTTGTTGAAACATAGATTCGGCGTGTACAGGGATAGCTACTGAAAGACTTAACCCAAAAAGAATTGATAATAATAGGTGCTTATTCATAATAACCTCATTTTTAAGCTTAAATTGTTCTGTATTTATAATAATTTTACCACAAATAATACAGGCTGGCAATTGGGCATTCGCCTTTCATATTGTAATTTTGAACCTGTAAACAAGTAAAATTGCCATTGATTGATTTCAAATAGAAAACTTTTGAGCCTGGCAAACTGTTGCTTGGTGTTCATAAAGGCTGTTACTCTTTATTTGGAAATATCTATTTATATATTTTTCCAAAAGGGGGCACGTAATGAATAGAAAAATACTATGTATGATACTGAGCGTCTTTATAGCAGGTGTCGCAGTAACGATGGTAAGAGAAGCACGGCCTTATAATGAGCTTAAACAGGCTCTTTTGGAAGCGCGAGACGCTTTAGCTCAAGAGAATGTTGACGCAGGTTTTATTGCTTTACAACGGGCAGATAGTTTAGCAAATGATTGGGCAATAAATACTGCTGTAAAAGGATATATATTTCAGGCAAAGAATTCAGCACGAATTGCTGGGCAATGGCGAGAGAGCAACGAACAACAATATCTACAACACCTTGTTTTTGCCCGCATGATGGTTGATAGAGCTTTAGCGGCTTTACCCGATTAAAATTAATAGAAAATCTCGCGTATAAAATAAGTTTTTCTGCATCCCTAGATTCACTTCATCATTTTGGATTATCCTGGGAATAGAATCATCAATAAAGAATAAAGGATTTCCTATGAAGCATTTGAGCAATGATCACATGCAAGCGTGTAAAAAATGTATTGAAGTATGCGAACAAGGTATTAATGTTTGCCAAAAATTAATTGATATGTGTAGCATTAGCCTCACCAAAGAATGCGCGGCGCAATGTGGCAAATGTGTAAAAGTATGCAATGAAATAATCACTTCTTGCAATGAATGTATTAAGCAATGCGAAGCGCATTTAATTATCTGTAAAGAGGCTGCGTGCAAAGCGGCGTGCCATGATTGCATCAAGACTTGCAATGCCACTATTGAAGCATGCAAAAAAGCAATTCCTGCATGCCATAGCGAAAATGCTGAGTGCATTAAGGATTGCCTTGCCTGTATTAAGAAGTTTAGTGAGTGTGCACAGGCATGTCAGGCTTGCTTAAACCATGCCCGCTAGGATGAGTGTAAATATACTTACTCAGTATGCGGAATAGCACCATATTATCGCTTTTAATCTCTTGCTCAGTGAGCATGGTAAATAATTGCGGGTGCTGGTGCGAGAGAGAGCGCGCATTATCTTTTTGGTGTGATGTTGCTGAAGTTTCTAAAGGAATTGCCAGACAGGCTTTATTAAAGAAAAGTGATTCAAAAAGCGATCCTGCACCGGCACGGCTTATAATGATATCTGCCGCTGCATAACAGGGCGAAAGATCCTCTTTATAAGAAAACACTACGGCCGGAATTTCAAGATCATAGTAATGGGTTTTCCAATCAAAACTATCAGAGCTTCCGGTTTGATGAATAATTTGAATTAATGAATGCAGATGGGGATTTAAATCGAGCCATTCCTTAATGCAGTTGTTTATAAATAATGAACCTTGAGAGCCGCCATTTATAAAAATAGTTTTCTTATTCGGCGTAAGTTTTAATTGGCTCAGCGATGATTCTTGGCTTAAATTTTTTACACTTGCGGCAAAGCGAATAGGATAGGCTGCAAGTTCACATTTATCTGCGGGTAAAAATTCTTTTGCTTGCTCAAAGCAGATATGAATTTTTTGCGCATGTTTTGCCAAAAAACGAGTAGCTTTTCCTGGCTTGGCATCAAGATCATATAAATGAATAGGAATTTTTAAAAAGCGGGCGGCGAAACATACCGGTAAACAGATATATCCGCCCATGCCAATCACTTTTTCTGGCCGATAGTGGCGCAGCCAAGAAAACGCGCGGCAAAAAGCGCGCGTAAAATTGATAAAAAATACTAAAATCTTAAAGATATTAAAAAACGGAATATTGCCGAGTTTGAGCGCAACATGCTTATCGATGACGCCGCCCTGCTTTTTAATGATCGCTTGATCAAGCGGATGCGCAGTGGTGAAAAAAAGTATTTCTGCCTGCTGATTAGCAGCTTTTATTTCTTGTGCGAGCGTGAGTGCAGGGATAATATGGCCGCCCGATCTGCCGGCAGCAAAAGCAATCGTTTGTTTGTTCATATTCATCTTTTCTCATGATGAGATAGAGTTTTTAAAATTGCTCATGAGTATAGCATAATACCCATAAATTATTAAGATTTATTCCATTCCCTTAAGCGTGCTTCTGCTTTAGTTTTATCATAATCATTTTTTGCAGTCTGTACTGCAGCTTTCATGGTATCGATCGCTTTTTGTTTGTTGCCATTTTTATAATAGCATTTGCCTAAATGGCAAAGCACGGTATGATCCGTTGGGTGCGCTTGTGCTACTTTTTGCAAGATTGGTATTGCCTGATCGAATTTATTTTCTTTATAGAGTATAAGTGCTTTGGTGTCTAAAAAGTGGGGATTATTCGGGTCGCTTTTGAGTGTTATAGTGATATGCTCATTCGCCTTTTTTAAATCATCTAATTTAGTTGCATATAAATAGGCAAGCAAATTATTAATAGGGGCGTATGCATGGCCTAATAAGAGTGCATCTTCTAATGTCTTTTGCGCTAACTCCCACTTTTGTTGATCAAAATAGATGATGCCCATTTGTAGAGCTATTTTAGTTTTAAGCGTCGCATCGGTGCATTGAGCATACGCTTTTTGCAAAATGGGTAATGCTTTTTCTGGCTTTGCCGATCGTAATGCAAGATCTGCTTTATAGAGCATGAGCGACAATGAGCTTTTTTGTTTTTCAACATTTTCAAGTATTATTAGAGCAGTTTCATAGGGTAACCCAAGATAGGTGAGCAAGTGGGTTGCTTTAAGCCAAAGCTCAATATCTTTATCGGTTTTCATCCATTGCTCAAGCAATCGCCCCGCTTTATCGAACTGTTTTTGTTGTGCAAGAACTTGTAGTTTCATCAACCGTGCTTCAATATCATCGGGCGATTGCGCTAATTTAGGCTTTTGCAGCTTTTGGCGGAATGCAAGCATTAAAAGATGACGCTCAATTTCGCTATTCGGTTGCGGAGAAACTTCAAGGAAGGTGGTGTAGCCTTTGATTGCTTCTTCAATTTTGCCTTCTTGTTCGTGAAGCACTGCGTATAAAAGCCAGCTTTTATCAAATTTTGGATATGCATCGATGCATTGTTTTAAGGAAGCCAATGCTTCTGGTTTTTTATTTAGTTGTAAATAGATTTGGGATTCCATAAAAAGAAAAATAAAATTGTTGGGCCGTCGGGGTGAATTATTGAGTAAATTTTTAATTACTTTAAGGGCATTTTCCGGTTCAGCGCGTTCAAGATACATTTGAACCACTTTAAATGCGAGCTCTTGGTTACCCTTATTTTGATCATTAAGTAATACGAGTCTGGAATGCGCTTCATTCTTTTTACCGGTTTGTTCGAGCGCCGCTGCGAAATGAAGTTGCATTTCTTGATTATTCTTAAACGGTTCATCTAATTCCGGAATAAGTTTTACAATATCAGCATATGAGCCAGTAGCAGCAAGATAAGGAATATAGCCGAGATATACATATAATGAATCTTTATCAGGAGTGATTTGGCTGTACCAATAACCAGCATTTTTTAGATCATTACCATAAAACTTATAGTTCGCATGGAAAAGACAGGTGAGATTCTGTATCGCTTTATCTGCATGGAGATTTATAAAACAAAACATCATTACTACTAATTTCTTCATCCTTTCTCCCGATGGCACCGTATTAAATAGTCTTTGAGCGCTTGGCGCAACTGTTCATCTTTAACTTCTTTGAGCGTTTCTTGCTCGCGGGGTGAAAGTTGAACGATTTTTGAGACTACCCTTTTTGATGGTGCCTCCTTTTTTTCTTTTTTATCGGCGATCCCTACTGTTTTAAAGCGTAAATTTTTTATGCGTGGCTGGTCTAGCTTTTGATTAATTGTTTTAATTAAAAGGGGAGAAAGCAGATATAATTCCTGCATCCAACAACTATCAAGAACTCCGAGCACTAACGTATCTTCTTGAATTTTAAGAAGCTGAACTTTAGTGCGAATAGAGCCAACAATTGAAGGCCAATTCTGCAAAAGTTGCAATTGCCAGTTATTATTGTGGCTTAAAAGGGTGTCTAGAATGCTTTTGACCGGCGTTACCATAAAGAGCTTTTAATAAATATTGAGAAATAAGTAAATAATAACGTATTGTAGCATTAAATGGGTAATAAAAAGAGGTAAATTCTATGAAAAACAAATTATTTTTATGGCTTGTTGCCATTCTTATATCGTCTACTATCAAGGCAAATGACGGCCCATCTGGATCATCGCAAGTGTCGCAGGAGCCCCAACCACCAATAGAATGGAAGCGAATCGAGGCTCGGGAGTTTGCAGATTTTAGCACGTATGTTAATTTTGCAAGCAGAAAACAAGGACGCAATAGAAAAACTATTGGAATATTTGTCTCTTCTGGTCAAGAGTCATATGCAGACATTTGTAAAAACAAGGCAAAAATAGAAGCAGTTCAAAATTTGCTTCAGCATAGTGCGCCTGCACAAACAGAACTTGAATTTATTTGTTATGCTCATCGTAATCAAAAGGAAGCAGCTCGGCATTTAGCAGATTTTATCGATTATCTTTCTAAAAGAGATCAATCAAAGGAGAATCTCTCATTTATCTTCATTGCGCACGGCGAAAATCCCGATGTGGTGAATCGCGCATCCCATCAAGTGAGTCCCAAAACGCAGATAAATGCGCTGATTTATTTTCAGCCCACAATTTATGAAACCTATATTTCTCCTACCGGCGTAAAACAAAATACTGATTTACTCAGCAGGCCAAAAGGATTTAAAAGACTTTATAACCTGTATGCCAAAACTGGCGAATTGATTGTTTATAATCCAATTTATTCTGAGCGAAAGTTTAGGCAACAGGCGCGCTTGGAAAATGATTTGCTTATCATGCCGGTCAAAAATGTGCGCATGTTGAAGATTGTTAATAAACAACTAGAAGATTATTCTAATCAAGACTTTTTTAACATTGAAGCATTAAAAAATTTACCAACGTTGCTTGAAAAACTTGATCAATATCAACTTAATTTTGATCTGTTGGCTATTGGTTTTAATCAGGGAATTAGTCCATTAGTAGTGATAAATCGATTTCTTATTTTGAATGGTTCTCGCGTGCGAGCGCATTATGGAATTTATCCATTTGAAGATTATTATGATGTTACATTAAATCTGCCTGAATCGGTGATGAATCATTTAGAACAACAGTTTTCAACTGAATTTAAACGATCGCAAGAAGCATTGCAAACAATAAGCCAACTGCCTGCCGCAAAGGGATATGGCATTATGAAACAGCTCAATGCGGAAATTGATGATATTAAGCGTCGACATCAAAAAGTTGCAGAAGGTGGAATTCGCGCCGTTGAAGAAGAGAAATCATCTCCCGCTCAAATAGCTCCGCCGCCACCGCCACGCACCGTTTCAGTGCGATCTGAACAGCTGATTCCGGTGCAAACCGTAACTCCGCCGCCTGCCCCCGCGGCTCCTCCAAAGCTACCAACGCCTTCTCGCGAAATCAGCAAACCGGGAATGGGAGACTTACAAGCGTCAAAGGGTGGTTTAAAAAAGGTTGTCCCGCAAGAATTAGTACCGTCCCAAGGAGAAAGATGGGAACAACTAGCAGAGCAAGGTAAGATTCGTGTTTTGCGGAACGAGCTTATAGATTTAAATGAACAGCGAAAAGAAGCGAAGAAAACTCAAGATAGTTTGAAAATAATTCGGCCCGATGAAAGTAGAGAAGAAAGAAATAAGAAGCTGATTACGTTAAAGCAAATTACTCCTCGAATAAAACAATTAGATGTTGATATTAATTTTATTGCTAAGTTATTGCCTAAAGAAGAAGAATGGGAATAAAAGATTTTGAAGCGGTTCCCCATACTGCTGATTTAAAGATCAGAGTATTTGGGAAGACGCGAGAAGAGCTTTTTAAGAATGCGCTCGTGGGAATGTTTCAATCCGTGCGTCCCCTTGCGCCTGAATGCCGTTATGATGAACATGAGCGATTGGTGTGCCCTGCGTTACCCATAACCAGGGACATTGGAGTAAATTCGCCAGATCTTGAATCATTATTAGTAGATTTTCTTTCCGATGCATTATATTTAAGTGATGTACATAATGAAGCGTATTTAGATGTGAATATTGCTGCGTTATCTGATGATCACATTAGTGCGCAAGTAAAAGGAATTGCGATTAAAGGATTTGAAGAATCGGAGATTAAAGCGGTTACCTATCACGATCTAAAGATTGAACAAAAAGATGGGGTTTGGCAAACCGAAATTGTGTTTGATATATGACATTTCTCGACTCGCATTGAAACGCTCGCCCGAAACGAACGGACAAGTAAGATCCGTTCGCCTCGACGGAGCACGAAGTGCGAATTGAGGGGAGCGAACGTTCGTATCCCTCTACTCGGCATAAATGCCTCCATCGGGACGAACGTTTATTCTTCCGCTCGTCCTGAGCTTGTCGAAGGAAACGAGCGGTAAAAGAAATGTAAAAGTTTTTATGAAGTAAAGTAGGAAGCATTATGCAGCAATCACCAAAGTGGCAAGATCTGATAAAAATAAACGAATATCTTTATGAAATTCCACAATCATTTCGCACCGATATGCGCGTGCCCGCACGATTGTATATGACTGAAGCAATGTTTCAAGATATTGAAGCAGATCTTTCCTTGCTGCAATTGGTAAATGTTGCTTCATTGCCTGGCATTCAAAAATATGCAATTGTAATGCCTGATATTCATCAAGGATACGGATTTCCTATTGGCGGTGTTGCAGCAACTGCAATTCATGAAGGTGGCGTAATCTCGCCAGGCGGTATTGGCTATGATATTAATTGTGGTGTGCGGTTATTGGTTGCCAATATGGGTAGAGATGAAATTAAAAGTCAGCTGCCCGAATTGGCAACGGCATTATTTCATACCATTCCCTCAGGCGTGGGAAGAAGTGGCAAAGTTTCGCTTGATACCAAAGAATTAGATCGCGTATTATTGCATGGCGCAAAGCGAATGGTAGAGCTTGGCTATGGCACTGAGAGTGATTTAGAGCATTGCGAAGAGAATGGCAATATGCCAGGCGCAGATGCAAGCTTGGTAACCAAAGAAGCAAAAAAGCGTGGGCATGATCAACTGGGAACTTTAGGTTCAGGTAATCACTTTCTAGAAGTGCAAGCAGTTGAAGAGGTTTATGATGAGAAAGCGGCCGAAACATTTGGATTAAAAAAAGATACCGTCACCGTGATGATTCACTGCGGTTCGCGTGGACTAGGGCATCAAACATGCACCGATTATGTGCGGATCATGATGACAAAATTGCATCAGTGGGGATATCAGCTGCCTGATAGAGAATTAGTCTGTGCGCCATTCACTTCGCAAGAAGGACAGGATTATTTTGCGGCAATGACGGCGGCTGCAAATTTTGCATGGGCAAATCGGCATTTGATTGGTCATTGGGTGAGAGAATCGTGGCAGAATATTTTGGGCCCGAATGCACAACTGGCTACCATGTATGATGTTTCGCATAATATTGGCAAACGAGAAACCCATATCATTGATGGCGTGCACAAAGAAGTGCTAATGCATCGCAAAGGTGCAACGCGTTCATTTGGCCCCTCACGGCCTGAAGTACCTGCGGCATATAAAGAAGTTGGCCAACCGGTTCTAATTCCGGGCACCATGGGCACCTCATCATATATTTTGGTGGGCACTGATTCATCACTTGAACATGCATTTGGATCATCCTGCCATGGCGCGGGCAGGACAATGTCTCGCGCGAAAGCAAAAAAAATAATTCATGGAACCACATTGCGCCAACAACTTGAATCGCAAGGCATCGTGGTGCGTTGTGATTCCAATGCGGGATTAGCTGAAGAAGCGCCGGTTGCCTATAAAGATGTTGATATGGTAGTAAACGTGATTGCCAAGGCAGGGCTTGCAAAAAAAGTTGCCCGTGTGGTACCGCTTGCGGTGATTAAGGGTGGATAATAAAAAAAGCCCAACCAATTGGCTGGGCTTTCGGTGAAATTATTTCTTTTATTTTTCTGATTGATTCTTTAAAAATCTAAGGCCTAATTTATTGCCGATCGTGATAGGCAGATAACTTGTGAGAATAAAGATCGCGATTAATAGTGCTATAATTAGAAGCATAACTGGAATTATCGCAAGTCCCAGTTCGCTATACCACTTGAGGAACATGCCTACCGCGTAAGCTTTGTAGATAGATAGCTGTTCTAAAAGCGGAAGACTGCTTGTTTTCTCTAAAAACTGATTAAAGGCCTGATCTCTTGTTGCAGATCTAGCGAATGAAGCAACCGAGTCTTTTGAAAGAGGCAAAAGTAAATTAAAAATTAACCCTAAAGTAGTATTAAAAAGAATGCTAGCGCTTATAGTCCATAATTTAAAGGATCTTGAAAATTCTTTTCGATAAGAGAAGAATGTATACAAGGCCGCTATTGCTACTGTGCTGATAATATTTGTGAAAAGTCCCAGGCCAAGAACTCGTATGAAAATCCCAGAGCCAATACTTAAAGATAACCCGAAAAATAAAGGTGATTTAAGGAAAGAATTAAAAGTCATAAAAATCTCCATTTGATGACTATAGAAATACTTATATTTAAGAATATATATGATTGCAAAATAGTCAATTGAGGAAGGTGGGAGGATTAAGATA
Source organism: uncultured Pseudomonadota bacterium (assembly GCA_964392765.1). Lineage (GTDB taxonomy): Bacteria > Babelota > Babeliae > Babelales > Vermiphilaceae > BTUB01. The sequence goes on along the minus strand of CAYMRF010000019.1, from coordinate 9,979 downwards.
AATAGGATTTTCCGGCCTATGGACCTAAAATGCGTAAAAGGTTAAATAATTCAGCCTGAAACTATTTTTTCAACTAAGAATATCTGATCTCAAGTTTATGCTTAAAGCCTGCTTTATAGGCAATTTCACGCTGTTTCTTATTTTGAATGTCGATGCGTTCTTGATCATCTTGATCTGGCTCATTTCTCCGGCTTTTTATCTCATGGCAGGTGATTTTGCCATTCCTATCTTTACTAATAAAATCAAACTCAGTAGTTGATTGCCCATCAGCTCCAGCTACGTTAAACGATATAATAGTTTTTTGTTGCCCCTTTTGCTCTAATGCGGCTTCCAACTCTGCTACTGCACCGACAAAGTGAGAGATATTTCTTAACTTTGCCCCATCAAGAGCGCGTGATAAAACTGAGAGAAATCCCGGGGTTCGATTGAATTCATCGATGGCCTTAGTGAGAATAGATTTCTTTTTTTCTAATTGTGTAAAGGGGTTTTTATGCGCTACGGCAGCAACAATAGAATGCAAATGCCCCTGTTTAAAAGGCTGAGCAGTTGAATGTTTGAATGCGTCTACTAATGAATGTTGCAGTTCTCTTTGATAGCTTTGATGTTTAGTAATTTTATTGGCTTTACGACACAATTGCTGTGGTGTTCTATAACATGCTAATGCTGAAAATGAGAGAAAAATAGTAAAAAAAGTGATTGTAGATTTGCCTAAGGCATGATGCGTCATACGGTCCCGTTCCAAATATAGATTTAAACATATACTTGGAATTATAGTATTAACATGCCTTACTCGAGTATGCAAGAGTTGTCTTTTAAGCATATTATGGCACATTGAATAAATGCATTTATTGGCAATTATATTTTTAATAAATAAGGCGAATGGGTTATGAAATCCCAATGTTTTTGGTTGTTTTTTTCATTGCTTGCGTTTACTCCTATGAGTAATTCAATGCATGCGGGTAAAGTAGCTACTTTGTTACGCAGAGGCTTTCCTTTAATAACGGTAGGTGCAGTTCCGGGCTTTAGCGGCTATTTTTATACCCATTACGCTGCTTCAAAAGAAAAAAGAAAATTATCTGATCAAGCGCATGAGAAATGCGAATTTGAGTGGTTAGAGTTTATAACATACTCCCAGGTAACTTCTAAGCCTTCGGCTGAATTTAAAAAGAGAGAGCAGGATGCGCATAAAAGATATTTAGAATGCCGAGAGCACTATTTAAAAACTGCGCGAATTCAGTAATTGTTTTCATATTCCCGATCAATCTGCTAGCATACAAGAAAATACAATTTTAAGTGGTGAAAACCTATGTCTAAGCATTCATTAACGGTCTATGTTTGTCTTCTGTTAGAAAAAGATAATAAGGTTCTTTTGCTCAAACGCGCCAACACTGGTTGGATGGATGGCTTTTGGCATGTGCCCGGCGGCGGCTTAGAAGAGAATGAATCATTAGAGCATGCAGTAGTGCGTGAAGCACATGAAGAGCTTGGCATTATTGTTGATCATACCAAAGTAAAATTAATGTATGTGATGCATTTGAATAAGCAAACCCTTGGTTTTTACTTTATCACTCCTGAATGGAAGGGCGAGCCGATAAATAATGAGCCGAATGAGGCAAGCGAGATTGCATGGTTTGATCTTGATGAGCTGCCAGAAAAAATGAGTCCGTTTGCGCGAAAAGTAATTGATACGTATAAAGCGGGCACAAATTATTCGTATTTTGAATAAATGAGTTCTTGTTTTTTTATTGCACGTCTGTTATTTTTGAAACATATCTAATTTCAAAGAGAAAGGCGCAACGCCATGACCATTTCATCACCTCCTTGTGCTTGATTCCGTCTTCGCATAAAGCTACGCCGGACACGGCCAGCCCATGCAAGTGGATTTCATCCTGATCCTGTCGAAGGACAGGATGAACGGCCTCCACCCGCAAGAGCGCTTTTTATCAATTCCCCATTAACCCAAACTATTTTTGTATTTGTTAGTTTCCATCTTCTTTTGAGGATCCTATGGAAGTTTTACAGGTTAGAAATCTAACCAAAATTTTTGCTGCAGGCTTATGGCCATTTTCATCTCGCAAAGAGTATAAAGCGGTTGATGATATTTCATTTTCATTCCAAAAAGGAGAAATTCTTGGTTTTCTTGGCCCCAATGGTGCAGGTAAGACAACCACAATTCAGATGCTTTTAGGAACACTTACGCCATCTTCTGGATCGATTACCTATTTTGATCAAGATTTTGCGGGTAATCGCGTTTCGATTTTAAAGCGTGTTACGTATGCAAGCGGCTATGATAAATTGCCCGCACGTTTAAGTATTTGGGAAAATTTAGATATCGTTGGGCGTGTGTATGGTATTGCTCATCAACAACGGCAAGAACGCATTGAAGAGATTTTAAAGTTCTTTGGTATGTGGAACATGCGCAATAAAGAAACGGGAATGCTTTCTGCGGGGCAAGCTACTAAAGTGATGCTTGCAAAAGCATTTTTACCCAATCCAGAAATTGTGTTGCTTGATGAACCCACCGCCGCCCTTGATCCAGATGCAGCGCATGAAGTGCGTCAATTTATTTTAAAGCAGAAACATGAACGGGGCACATCTTTTTTGATTACTTCACATAATATGGATGAAGTAACAGAAATTTGCGATCGCGTGCTGGTGCTCAAGCAGGGAACTATTGTTGCTGATAATACCCCCGAGCAATTAGCAGCTTCAGTTGCCAGTTCCCGCGTACATTTGGTGATCACGCAAGGGAAAGAGCAGTTGGTGCAATATTTGATGCAAGAGAATTTAGCGCATTCGATTGCTGAACATGAGATTATTGTGGAGATTGATGAGCAAAGTATTGCGCAGTTTTTAATGAAACTGGCAAACATGAATATTGCATATTCACAAATCTCAATTGATAAGCCGACATTGGAAGATTATTTTTTGCATATTGCTAAGAAGTAAAGGATTACTTATGAATTTTCAATCAATTTGGGCAATAGTATTGCGGCACACGCGTTTATGGATGCGGGATTATAATCTCATCATGGTAACGCTCTATTGGCCATTACTCGATGTTTTAGTCTGGGGTTTTCTTGGTGCGTGGATGCAAAAAATGCAAACTGCCGGCCAAAATTATGAACTGGTATTCTTGTTGGGCATATTGCTGTGGCAAGTAGTTGCACGGACTGCGGTCTGGATCTCTGCATCATTGGTGGAAGAAGTGCAAGCGTATAATATTATAAATCTTTTTACCATGCCTTTGAGAATTACTGAATGGATGATGGGTATCACCATCTTTGCATTAATTCTTTCATCCGGAACAGCGCTTTATTGCATTGGATTAATGAAATGTTTTTACACGATTTCATTTATGAAAATGCTCAGCATGGTAATTATTTTTGGTCCGCCATTATTTATTTGCGGAATCTGGCTCGGATTTCTTGGCTTGCAAGTGTTGGTGAATTTTGGCAAACGCGGGTATGAATTAATGTATATTTTCGCCTGGGCTACTGCTCCATTTTGTTCTGCTTTTTACCCGCGCGAAGTTTTACCTGCCTGGGCACAAGTGATTAGCTATTGCTTACCTATGAGCTATGTTTTTGAAGCGATGAGAAGTTATGTGTTGCACGACATTAATCCATGGCCATCTATTCTATTTGCTGTATGCATGGCAGCGCTCTATGCGGCATCAGCGATAATAATTTTTGTATGGCTCTTTAACAAGAGTAAACAAAAAGGACTTGCGCGATTATCTGATTAGAGTATAGTCACACGTGATGAAGATAAAAATAATATATCTTTTATTATGTGTGACTATAAACACACACGCGATGCAGGAAGATGATGTTCCTGAGCAATCGAAATTTGTAACAGAATACAAACAAATTGTTGCACTTTCAGTGTCTTCATTTAAAACTAATTATTGTATATTAACAACAAGTAATCTTGCTAATAGGTTAAATTTTTTAAAATTATTTCCGGCAGATATTCAAAGAATATTATTGGATTTAGTGGGCAAGGCAAATTCGGTTAAAAAAGCAATCGCAAATGTTCGATCGCTTGCTTGTACCTGTAGATGCTATTGGCAAATATTTACTGATGAGCAAATGACGCTGAGGATTATTCAAAAATTTGAACCCCAATTAGAACAAGAATTTAGAATCACTAATCCAAATGACAATTTATTATATTGGCGATTATTTACGCTCGCCCATTACCTTAAAACGCGTGCTGCATTTGAGTATTTTATAAATCGCAGTGATCATAGGAGGATACTAGACAATAGAAACCTCATGTCATCCGATCAATGTAATGGTTTGAGACGTGCCTTTATAATAGGCGCTGGAGGTCTGACCGTCAGAGAGTGTAGAGTTCTTGATCGACAACCAGTAAAAGTTCGCGATGAACGATTACCCGATGAACCACAATATCCATTTCCCGTGAAAGTATTGCCATTGCAAACGCGATCATTGCGGAGCCTAGCGGGACTTGACCATGTGCCTGATGTGATCAGCGCCGAGCTTCTTAAGGTGAGTGGTAATAATTTATCTCGTATTCATCCGGAAGAAATCAACCGTTTGACTAATTTAACAAGAATTGATTGTGGTAATAATGCGATTCAAACAGTTAATTTAGATGCATTCGCGCACTTGCCGCGTTTACGTTCGCTTGATTTTCATGCCAATAAGATACAAGAGATAACTGGCCATCAACAATTTCAAAGTACTGAAATTGAAACACTGAGCTTTAACACTAATCGCATCCGAAATTTTGATGTAGGTATTACAATGCGAGTGCCAGCCCGATTGATTGATTTGCGTGGAAATCCTTTGGAGAATGCAGATGAATTGCGGGCGCTGTCTAAAGTAAAAAATAGAATTTTAGTTGGTGGTTAAAATTGCACATATTTTCGAATTAATGCGTGAGCTCTTTTATACGGTGCAACAGTATTTACGGTGACCCATTTAGAGAGCGGCCATTGTTTTCCAGATTTAAGAGTGCACCATTGCCATACACCGATTTTCTCCAAATTTTTGTTTTTAAATTCTTGCTCAACTATTTCGATAATGCGAGCTATCACCGAATTAAATGCGTCAAATTGTTTTTGATTACCGTCGAAATGATATTTTTTATAAAAATGGGTGGCAATTGCATTATAATCCCAAGTAGTAAAGTCATCGCCGGGCATTTGTGGCATCTGATTTTTAATGCCTGCTTCGTACCATGATATTAAAAGTGTTCCCCATCCGATATTATAGGCAATCAAATCAGCAACGCTAATAAGACCAGTAGGCGATTCGATTTTTTTTTTATCTTTAAAAGAAGGAGGAATGCGAGAAATAATCTCACCCAATTTTTCATATTCTTTTAGAATAGATTTACTTAAAGAAGCTTCTAATTTCATAATTGCGTGTATTTTAAACGATTGCCTTTTGCTTTTTCTATTGGATATTTCTTTTCATTATGAATCATTTTCTTTTGAATAGCAGATGCCAGATCTATATTAGCACGAATACAAAAACTCAATAATGCGTGCGCAACATCTGCAACTTCGTGTTCCACGGCTTCTCGATGCTTTTCAACTTCAGCAAATGATTCTTGGCTATCAACCCAAAGAAAGAGTTCCATTAATTCTGCTGCCTCAGTAGCAATCTGCATACTCACATTTTTAGGCGAGTGCCATTGTTGCCAATCGCGCGCTTCAACAAATTTTTTTACGAGTGTTTTTAGATCATTAATCGTGGTTTTACTGTCTTCCATGAGAACCTTCTTTATTATTCATCCTGAGCCTGTCGAAGGATTATACTCCTTGATTTGTAAAAATAAATTCTTCCAAAACAATTTTCCACTGCCGGGCATCGGCGGTTGCACGATGGCTTTTTTTAAATGGCCAATCATTTTTTCTGCTTGTTTGCGTTTTGCAAGATCATTATTGGCGAATGTTTTTTTATACCTCTCACTCCAATAGCGCACTAATTGATCTAGCAATGCAAGGCTCTCCCATTCAGAAGGATTAGAAGCATCCAACTCTTTGCTAAATGCAATCGGATCATGAAAATTGGTGGTAGTAAAAAAGGGGAGTAATGGCGCCAGTGGAAGGGATTCTTCTGAATGTAAATTTTTTACTAAGCAACGCGATTTAATAGTGGGCAAAACAAATTCTGCACGTTCGGCTAGTAATATAAAATGGTATCCTGCGGGCGGTTCTTCTAAGGATTTTAATAATGCATTGGCGCAGGTGGTACTTAATAGATCAGCTTTTTGAAGTACAAAGAAAAAATGTTGATTATGATCTAATGCAAATGAGAGGGTGGAGAAAATGCTTTTTAAATCATCAATGGCATATTGCTTTTCTGGGCAAAGCCAGAGAATAGATTCATGTTGCTGCTCGCGAATTTTGCGGCAAACTATACAAACTGAGCATCCTTGACTCAGCTGACCCTGGTTACAAAAAAAGGATTGCAATTCAGAAATGGCATGCTCAACCAGAGCATCTTCATTGCCAATAAAAAGAAAAGCAGGATGATTTAATTGTTCTTGGAAATCCATTCGATAACTGCCGTAGTTGCTTGATGAGTAACTTCTTCTAATGCGTGATTACCATCAATGATGATAACATCTTTTCTGTTTTTGTATAATGCTTCAAAGCCATCAATTAATTTAAGAATAAAATCTTGTTTCTCTTTTTCAAATGAAGTGAGTTCTAATTTACGCTTCATGATACGCGCTGTAGCAATTTCTGCAGAGACTCTAACAAAAACGGTTACATCCGGTTTAATACCATTCATTGCCCAATCATTCACGGTTGTAATCATCTGCTTATCAAGTTCGCGGCCATATCCTTGATACACGAGTGAAGAATCTGCCATGCGATCAGAAATAATAATTTTTTTCTCGCGCAATGCCGGAATAATCACTTGTTCAAAATGTTGTGCACGATCAGTAGCAAAAAGAAGAAATTCAGCCTTAGGGCAAATAGATACTTTTTTTTCTTGTACGAGTGTACGCAATTGTTGCCCTAATGGAGTTGCTCCGGGCTCTTTTGTTAAAAGTGCTTCATATTTTTGTGCAAGAAGTTCTTGATGCAAATTTTTTGCAAGTGAACTTTTTCCTGAGCCATCGATTCCTTCGATAGCGATTAAGATACCTTTATTGAGGATGTGCATGTGCAGTACCTATTGTGATTGACTGAGCATATTTACTACACTGAATGTACCAAATATAAGGATTTAAAAAAATGATGAGAAATAATATTTCAGCAAAAGAACATGCCTTTTATAATGAGCTTCGATCCGCAATCAATAATCCCGATGGTTCGCTCATTAATTTGGGTCAACTGTTGTGGTATGCCTATAAAAAATTCCCTGATAATGTGGCGCTGATTTCAGGGGATCGCACCATGGATTATAAAGAGCTTTTTTATCGTGCATGTTTATTTGCAAAAAAGCTACAAGAAAAAGGGATTAAGCCGCGTGATCGCGTACTCTTATTTTTTGAAAATTCAGTCGAATTTTATATTGGCTATTATGCGATTGTGCAGCTGGGCGCCGTAGTTGCGCCGCTCAATGTTTATTTAAAGGAGCGTGAACTTGAGCATATTATTAATGATGCGCAGCCGCTACTCATGGTAGCATCTACCGCGCTTCTTAATAAAATGGTGGAAGACCATATTGATGCAAAAGTTCCGGTGCTCACGGAGCATGATATGGATCTCGCGTCACCGTTTGATGAGAATATATGCCAACCAATTTCTGCAGCGTTAGCTGAGAATGATATGGCAGCACTTTTGTATACTTCCGGAACCACGGGATTGCCTAAAGGAGTAATGCTCAGCTCAAAAAATGTGTTAACTAATTGCATTCAAACGATTGCACGTCTTGGATTCGTGAAAGATGAGCGGGTATTTGGCGTGTTGCCATTTTTTCATAGCTTTGCGCAAATCACCTGTGTTTGGGGCCCCTTAGTGATGGGTTGTGCCATTATTATTGTGCCTAAAGTGGAGCGCCGTTACATTTTGGAAGGGCTCACTCATAAGCCTACTATTTTTATTGGGGTTCCGGCGTTGTTTGGCTTGCTTTGTTTAATGAAGAATGCCGATCTTGATTCAGTGAATTATTTTGCCAGTGGGGGGGATGCGATGCCTGATAAAATTAGAGGCGCATTTGAGCTTATCTATCGACGCAAAATTGCTGCCGGCTATGGCTTGAGTGAAACCTCTCCGGTGCTCACGGCCGATCTTGATGATACCACTGAGCCAACCAGCAATGTGGGCAGGCCTTTATTAGAGGTGAGTATTATGATAAGAGATGAGAAGGGGACTGAGTTACCAGATAATACTATCGGCCAAATATGGGCGCAAGGAGATAATGTGATGCTTGGCTATTATAATGAGCCGGAAAAGACCGCGCAAGTGATTAAGGATGGCTGGTTTGATACGGGAGATCTGGGATATATTGCCGGTAATGGCAAGCTTATTGTGACGGGTAGAGTGAAAGATATTATTGTTAATAAGGGCTTTAAAATCTACCCTCAAGAAATTGAAAACATTATTCTTTTATATCCGAGCGTAGTGCGTGTTGCGGTAATTGGAGAAATTGATGAAGCTGTGGGGGAAAATGCGGTGGCATATGTGCAGCTTAAGGAGCAGGAGCCAGGCATAGAACTCAAGCTGAGAGAGATGTGTGAAAGGAATTTGGCGGCATATAAAGTGCCCAAAAAGTTCATCTTTGTGACCCATAATTTACCACTCACCGGCACGGGTAAAGTGGATAAAAAAGCGCTGCGTGCAAATCTGAAAAAGTAATTCCCGTTCGCCCCGACGGAGCACGAAGTGCGAGTTGAGGGGAGCGAACGTTCGTATCCCTCTACTCGGCCTAACGGCCTCTGGTTCGATGCGGCAAGGCCTTACTCACCACAGGCCTTCGACGCGGCTCCCGACCGCCCTGAGCGAGCTACGCGAGTCGAAGGGGACGAACGGATTTTGAATATTTTCCTACTTCTATCAACCTCATAAATAATCTTTCAGAAAAAGTTTGATTTTTCTCTTCAGCTCATATACATTTATTCATGTTAAGTGAGAAAAAACTTAGCACCTAAAACTAGATAACCTCCATTTCCCCTATCCGTGACGTTCTGTCTGGATGGGGGTAAAATTTTTTAAATGAATAAAAAAACGATCCATCGCCATTTCCCTCACGTTAAAAATGATAGGTATTATAACAATGCCGATGATAGACCAGAGAGCTTTTTATTTCAAACTCTTCCGTCATTTATCAGTTCTCTCTATGGCAGAAAAAAACGACAATCTGAAAATAAAAATGCATGGATTCATCAGGATTTCCCTCTTGCCGAGAGTAAAGAGCCAGTAATCACCTGGATTGGCCATGCGAGCTTCTTAATTCAAGTAGCCGATATCAATATCATTACCGACCCTATCTTTGGAGACGCTTCATTCTTTTTTCCGCGTGTGTTGCCGCCCGGAATTGCGCTCGAGCATTTGCCGCGAGTCGATTATGTGCTTCTTTCACACAACCATCGCGATCATTGTGATCTTAGAAGTCTGCATGCTTTAAGAAAATTATTTCCCCATATGGCCATTTTGGTGCCTAAGGGAGATAGGCAATGGCTTGAAGCACGTGGCTTGGGTCCGGTGGTTGAGCATGATTGGTGGCAGGTCTACACGCATGAGACTCGTGAAGGCCCGGTGAAATTTACCTTCCTGCCTGCTCATCATTGGTCAGCGCAAGGAGTTTTTGATCGTAATAAATCGCTGTGGGGCAGTTGGATGATTTCATCTCCTTCCGTTCGCCTCGATCCTTCGACAAAGCTCAGGATGAATTCCTGCTCCGAAGGAGCCGAATGGAGAGGTATTTCTGGTGATGCTGAAGATATACACATGGTGAGTGATCGCGATAGCGATCGTATCGAACCATTGGCCGATCCTTCGATCCTCCTACGCCAAGGCTTCGGAGGACAAGTACGCAATTTTTCT
>CAYMRF010000018.1:0-23683 GCA_964392765.1 uncultured Pseudomonadota bacterium | reverse complement strand
TGATAGGCTGGGTGTGTAAGCGCCGTAAGGTGTTCAGCTAACCAGTACTAATAGATCGAATGTTTTGTATCACGCTAAATTTTAGCTGATTACTACGCTGAGTACTTAATTTACAATTCCATCCTAATCATGTATAATGTTTAGGATAAGAAATTTGGTGTTAACTATGTGAAAATATAGTTAACCCGAACACAAGAAAAAATTATGAAAAATTTCTGGTGGGTATAGCTGCAGGGAAACACCCGTTCCCATTCCGAATACGGAAGTGAAGTCTGCACGCGTCGAGAATACTTGTCTGGTGACGGACTGGAAAGGTAGATACTGCCAGGTTATATAAAGCCTCGAGAGTAAAATCTCGGGGCTTTTTTATTGATAAAGGCATATTGATAAAAGAATTCAGTAAACTTATTAAATTTTTTTTTAACAATTTTACGTTGGAGTCACTATGAATTTCAAAAAACTCTTACTTCTTGCATTACTCGCTTGCCCATCAGCATTCATTAAAGCAGAAAATCAAGCTGCACAACCTGCGTTCAATCAAGAGCAATTTGCCAGCATGATGAATCATATGTATGAAGTTATGATGCCTGAATTCAAAAAAGTATATAAAAAATATTTTGATGAAATTGAATGGCTTGATCATTACTATGTAACCAACACCCAAACCGGTGATGCTTTCATCGTCGGAATTGCGCAAGAATTTGCCGCTATTTTAGAGCTTAAGATTGATGAATTCACCGGCGTTATGTTTGATGAAATAGAACGCGCTCATGGAGTGGTTGCTTCAGCAGAAGAAAAAGCAATGTTCAATGCAATGATGTTGCAAGTTATGCCAACCGCGATGGTGCAAGGATTAAAGAAAAACGCTGAATTGAAGAGCAGTGTGTATCAAGAAGTTCTTGCAGAACGTAAGTAATAAGAAAATATTTTTTTAGTATAAAAAAGCCTCAGTAATAATGCTGAGGCTTTTCTTTTATAATCATAAGGGACCAAAAATGATCGTAAAACGTTCTGATATGGCATGGATCACCGTGTCTGATATTAAAAAAGCAAAAAAATTCTTCACGGAAGTAGTTGGTCTTGAGCTTCGGTGTGACACACCCGAGTATGGTTGGATCGAATTGGCTCCTAAAGATGGTGGATCGGCGTTGGGAGTGGGTGAATGCAATCAACAAGACTCGCCAGTTCAACCAGGCCATAATGCAATCGTCACGTTTACCGTTGATGATATTGTTGCAGCAAAAGAAGAATTCACCAAAAAAGGTGTTACTCTTTTGGGGGATATCGTTGAAGTGCCAGGACATGTAAAGATGCTTTTCTTTACCGATTTTGATGATAACAAATTTCAGATTGTTCAGCTGATGGATGTTCCTACTAAATCGTCTTGTTGCTAGTTGCGTAAAATAATTCCCACCGGGTTGATGATCAATGTATCCTCAACCCAATATCCCGTAATCGGGTAGATAATAATCTCGTGATTTCCGAGAACTTGCGCAGCTTTTGCCAGCAATGATGTTGAGCGAATCATGCAATCGCATTGCGCCATCAAGTAATAATCTTCTACCACATTCGCATTATGGCTATTACCTTTTTGCCGATATCTAAATTCTAAATCCAGATCAGCTAGCTTTTGCTTATATCGTTGAGCCAATTGCGCAGGATTAGGATCATCAGTAAATAGATAGACGATCATACGCTTATTTAAATTCAATAATTTTCGCATAGTCCGCAATTGATCAATATAAAATTGATCTGGCGGAAATTTTGTTGGCCACTTCTGATCAGCATAAACAGATTTTCTTTCAGAGCTTTTATGAACTTGGTCCGAGGCAAGTGGCGCATCAAATCCGCCTCCTTTGCGGACATGCAAAGCAATCGTAATATCATTCTCATTTTTTTCTATAATCGTTGCAGGATGCACGGGTGATAGTAATTGTTTAATTTCGGTAGCGAATGCGGCATTGTTAAACCCATACTCATAGATTCCTGGGCATGCGGTGTAAAAATTGACGACTAAAAGTGCATTTTTATTTTTATTCTTTTTAATATCATCTTCTGTTTTTATGTATATAATCTCTTCAAACTGAGTAGCGTGCTCTTGTGTGTATACGGTTTGAGTAGTGTGTAAAATAAGCTGATCAGAATACTCAAATTGCTTATAGAGAAATGGGAGTTGATATTTATGCGAAAGCAATTTTGCTTTACAAAAAGTGCTCAAATTATCGCCGAATCTTCCGCCATTCAATTCATACGTGATCGCAGAAGGAGCGCACTTGCAATTAAACAATAAGAATATATAAAGTACTATCAGGTTCTTCATATATTAACTGTACTGTGAACTGTTTTTATTTTTCAATTGTTGGGAGAAGTTTATGAAAAAAATTATAATAATCAGCCTATTACAATTTAATTGTTTATACCTTGCAGCAAAACCGAATCTCGTTTTAGTTAAGAACGTTAATCCATCAATAAAGATTGAGACGGTATATGCAACTTCAAATAATTTTACGAATGAAGTGATCTACGAATGTAGCAAGTGTTATGTTTTGCAAGAGGTTGCAGTTCGTCTCAATGAAATCCAAAAAGAATTGGCTGCGAAAGGTCTTGGATTAAAAGTTTGGGATGGCTATCGTCCCCTTTCAGCGCAAAAGAAAATGTGGGATGTTTGTGCTCAACAGTTTCCGGATGAGAATGAACGAGAAAATTATGTGACCAACCCTGCTAAAGGGGGAGGTCGTCATACGAGAGGCACCACCGTCGATCTCACTATTATCGATCTTGCAACAGGCAAAGAGCTTGATATGGGTACCGGCTTTGATGATTTTAGTAAACGTGCATGGCGCGATTGCCCAGAACTTTCCGCGCAGGTAAAAAAGAATCGAGCAATTCTTGATGCAGTTATGGAAAAGCATGGATTTAAGGGCATAAAAGCAGAATGGTGGCATTTTGATCTCAATAATTGGCAACAATTTGAGCCGCTCGATGTCGCGTTGAGCCAACTTGATTAATCAGTTCTACTGTCATATACTCATGCTCGAATCATTTTTAATAAAAGGGTATATTTATGAATCGTTTACACCATATTTCCAAATTAACTTTGTGTGTTGCTTTATTATTTGCTCTGTCATTACGAGCAAATGTTACTTCTGCTCAACTGGATGAGCAGCTTGATAAAGTGAGTCAGCAAGAAATTGATGCGAATAAAAAAGCAATGATCATAAGAGTAGTAAAAGGGCTTTTTGCGACAGGGGTCATGCTTGGTCTTTCTCAGCTTTGTTTTATTAAAGGAACAGGATTTGAGCCGGGTCTTATTGCCGGATCTCTTCCTGCGGGTATAGCGGCTGCCGTAGATGATCCGAGTTTAAAGCTTGCGGGCTATAGCGCAGCAGTAGGCGCAACATTAATTGGTGGAGCTGGTGGACTTTTTGTTACTGAGCCTATGATTTGCGAAGGTGGGATTCTGGATAGACTTGGCAATCAAACATCGCAAATAGCAGCTTTATTACGCGACACTGAAATTCCAGTGCCGCAATCAGCGGCTGGAGCAGTGGCAGTATTTGGTGCAATGAGTGTCTATGGCGGCGCAACTGTTTTCAATAAAGTGGGAAGATTTGCAGCTTCAAAACAAATTTTGCTCGAGCAATATCTCAAACGCCAACAAAACAATAAGTAATTTTTTAAATCATTCAAAAAAGCCCCGGCATTGTTCGGGGCTTTTTTATTGCTCTATGTTAATTTTCTATCACTTTAAATATCAAAGGAGTATTCTAATAATGGGACACACAAAATATCTTTTATTAGGGTTGGGAATTATCGGGATGCAAATTTCTGCAAACATTCCTCTTTTTGAGCGTTTTGCATTATTGCAACAATTGCACTATGTTCAGCTTGGCGATTGGCCAACTCCAGTTGAGCAGTTGCAGCATATGGGAAACTATTTGAATAATGCACAACTTTATATTAAACGTGAAGATCTCTCGGGCAAACTATTTGGTGGTAATAAAGTTCGCAAGCTAGAATTTTTACTCGCAGATGCACTCAAGCAAAATCATAAAACAGTTCTTGCCTATGGCGGTATTGCTTCTAATAATATCACCAGCGTTGCTGCATATGCTCAACAACTGGATTTGCAAAGCATAGCCTTTCTCATGCCGCAACCAGTTACTCGTAATCTCAAGAGAAACCTTATGCTCGATGTTGCGTATGGGTGCTCGTTATTTGAATGTCCATTTGATCGCGAGTTAACGCCGCAAGAGTTGCAAGCATTCTTGCAAGAAAAAAATCTTGATCCTAACCCGTATGTTATCCCCATGGGCGGTTCGAATAAGATCGGCATTATCGGCTGGGTAAACGCGGCATTTGAATTAAAGCAGCAAATTGATCAAGGGATTCTACCTGAGCCAGACTATCTTTATATCACGATGGGAAGTTTAGGAACTGCGGCTGGATTATTATTAGGCCTCAAAGCTACCGGATTAAAAACAAAATTAAAAATAGTTCAGGTAACTGATTCCAAGAAATATACTAAAGAAAAATTGTGCATACTGATCCAAGAAACAAATACTTTGTTACATTCCATCGATAGCAAATTCCCTCTTTTTGAGTGGGATAAAGATGAGTTCGATATTAATACTCAATTTTTCGGTGGTGCGTATGCACGCACAACGCCGCAAGCAGAACTTGCGCGTGATCTTTTCCTGCGCATAGAAAATATAATTCTCGATGAGACTTATACGGCCAAAACTGCAGCCGCGCTCATTATGGATTGCACATTGCAGGTATTTAAGCCAACCGATACTGTCCTTTTCTGGAATACCTATTGTTCGCAAGAGTTTTCTGATGTTGTGCAGGGGATAAGTCCACACAACATGCCAGTTTTTTTACAATCCTATATGCGATAATTACAACAAATCGATTGTAAATAATTCATCAAACTGTTGATAGCGCGAGAGCGATATCTTAGTTGCCATCCATTGCGGTAGCATCTCTTGCGCATATTCCATAAATGCTAATAATCCGATGCGGCTAATAGTTTTGCCCGTTTCATCTTCAAACTTTTCTGGAAATGCAATACCAATACCAAATAAGCGCGGGCCAATCGTGCCGGTGCGATCTTCATAATTAAGATAGGGAGCATTCGCTATGGTTGGCAATTCATTGCGCTCAAATCCCACGGCATAGATTATTTTGGTGCAGATAGGCACCCACGCTTTGAGTGCATCGCACGAATTGTATAAACGAATCAAATTTGCTGGTGGAGTTTTGAGCAAGACATCTTGTGCCCAGCGCGCAGTCATTGCTTTAAGTCCGGATTCTCCGCCAAATTCTATAGGATTACGGTAGAAGTTTATCACTCTACCGCACGAAAGTTCTGAAAGATATTTTAATAAAAGAATTGCCGATTGCGCGCTGCCTACTACTGCCACAGTATCTTTCATAGATACGTGCTGAGCCAATGCAGATTTATTTAATGCAATATCTAAAGGAATTTCTGCTTTGCAATCATAGTCTAGTTTTTTTGGATGGCATCCTGTTGCCAAAACCACATGCGATGCCGTGATGCAAGGGCAGGTATTAGTTCCCACTTGCCATACATCATTTACAAAATTGAGGCTGCACATTGAACCTTTTTTACAAGTAATTTTAGTGCATAAATATTCCGAAATTTCTGCCAAGGGTTCTACCACTACTCCCAACGGATATTCTACTTCTTGATCCATATCATAAAGCTTGCCAACTGCCGGAGCGTTGGCTTCTTGGAACGCATTACATGATGTTAAAAATTCAATATACACTTTGGTTTTTGCGTTACCCGGAACGGTGGAATAATATTTGCCAATTCTACCCACATTAAATTCCGGATCTATCCATACAATACTTTTAGGATCTACACCTAAATCAAGAAGAAGGCCAATTACAATAATTCCCGCTGGACCCGCACCTACAATTGCCCACTCATAATCGCAGATGTAGCGTGACTTGGTCGGGTAGAGGGATTGATGTCCAAGTAAATTAATGCTTGCAAAAAGTATTACAATACCAAATAAAGCCTTGATATTTTTCATGGCAATTCTCCTTTTTCTATAAATCACTATAACGAATGGGGGCCATTGCTCGCAACAATATTATTAAATAAGGCTCGGTGTTGAAAATATTAAGATATAATAATGACGTTTGTTATTTTTGATTTTTGCATTATTGAGGGCATATGAAGGTTTACTCAGGCATTATTTTGTTATTCTTCGCTGGTATTTCGCAAAAAAACTTTTCTAGATCAGGTGATTATATTAAATATACGGGCCACCCAAATGTCAATTGGATATCTCTATTGTGCGACGCTGCAGAAGAAGGCAACTTTAATGCAGTGAGACATTATCTCAGGAATGGTGTAGACGCCAATGGCGTGAGCTGCGGTTTTACTCCTTTGATGCACGTCTGTAATCGCTGTTATTTCGATGATGATAAAGAAGCCGATTTAAAAATTGTTCAAGAACTTTTACAAGCAGGCGCCGATCCAAATCTACCATGTGAAAGTCGCGCAAATAACACTGCTCTTCATATGGCAGTTACTCACTATAAATCAAAAATTGTAGCCGCATTATTAGAATCAAAAGCAAATGTTCATCGTAAAAATTTCTATGGTTGGTCTCCATTGTATGTAGCGTATAATGAATCTTGGCGGTGTGATATCCAACATCGGATGGCGGAAGTTGCTGATAAAGATCAAGTAATTATGCTTCTCAAACAAAAAGGTGCTATCAAAGATTGGCATAACGATATTGATCGAGGCCAAGAAACCTAGTTAAAAAGTGAAAGCAATTCATAAACATTAGTAAATCGTTTAGCCGTGCAAGCCCCGTCAATTTTTTGATTTTTCGCAACCAATACCTGTTGAATCCCGAATTTTTCAGCCTCTTTTACGAATAGATTAATTTGATTAATAGGTTTTATTTCACCCGTTAAACTAATTTCTCCGAGCGCAATAGATTTATCAGGAATCGATTGTTGAAAATAGCTAGAAAGTAAGGCAAGGGCAATTCCCAGATCGGTTGAGCTTCCTTTAATCTTAAACCCCCCGCTTACTTTAAAGAAAATATCATTCGTGCTTAATTTCACATGCAGATACTTTTCTAAGATTGCAGCAATGAGCACCACTTGCTTTTGATCAAGACCAGAAACCACGCGTTGGGGTATTCCCAGTTTCGATTCAATGGTAAGTGCTTGCAGTTCGATGAGCAAAGGCCGCGATCCTTCAATCACGCTCACCAAAACTGAACCAGGCGCATGAGAAAGCTCGCTAATTAAATGTTCATTAATGTTAGGAACTTCTTGCAGTCCGTTTTCTTGCATCTCAAAAAAACCAAGTTCATTAATAGTACCAAAACGGTTTTTTACCGAACGTAACACGCGGGTTTGCCAGCGATCTTCTCCTTGCAGATAAAATACGCCATCCACCATATGCTCCAAAGTTTTTGGCCCAGCGATCGTGCCTTCTTTGGTGATATGGCCGCTCACAATCACGGTGATATTATTCTCTTTTGCCAAACGCATAAGATGAAACGCCGATTCGCGCAACTGGCCCACGCTGCCTGGAAATGTGCTCGCGGCAGCGGTATAGCAATTTTGAATTGAATCGATAATCACAATATCAGGCTTTTGCGCTTGTGCGGTAGCAATAATGGTCTCTAAATCTGCTTGATCAGAAAATAAGAGGTTATCATTAATCACATCAAGCCGCTCAGCGCGCTGCTTCACTTGCTGCAATGATTCTTCGGTAGAAAAATAATAGACGATATGATTTTTTGCCAGGCCATTGCAAATCTGCAAGAGTAACGTTGATTTACCAATTCCAGGGTCACCCGTGAGAATAAGTAAAGAGCTTGGCATAATGCCACCGCCCACTACGCGATCCCATTCAGCAATTTCTGAATTCATGCGGGGGACTTGCACCGTGTGCACGGTATTTAAAGGCGTCATGATTGCGGCCGTTCCCTGAGCTTTAACTACTTTTGAGCCAGGAACTACTGCCGCAGAAATATTTTCAGTAAATGAATCCCACTCTTTGCACTCCGGGCAGCAACCCATCCACTTTAAAGTTTGGTAGGTGCAATTTGAACATGAGAATGAGCTTTTTTGTTTTGCCATAGAATTTATTAATTTTTATGAAATTAACATTTCTCGATTCGGGATAAAATCCCTCACTCGAAACGAACGATGATAGAAATAGACTAGCAGAAAAGAAGCCTTATATAAAATTGTTGATCCTAACTGCTCGTGGTGAGCTCGTCGAACCATTCGAGCGCTCGAATCCTTCGACAGGCTCAGGACGAGCGAACAAATAACTTTAAGCTGCACCACTCCGTTCGTTTTCCAGCGAGACTTTAGTCGAGTCGAGAAATGGTGTTAATTGTTAGAATGTTGCAGATAAATCTGCTTAATCGTTGTCGCCAACTCTTTACGGCCTTCAATTAAATGGCTTTTATCCACTGTTAAGGGATTTTCTAAAAGTTTTTCATACGCAGCTTGCGAAGAAGTAACGATTGCAGTGATCCCGCCCATTACCATCGCATCGCGCAGCCATTCTTCCGCTTGTTCCACATAAGCGATCGTAACTTTTTGAGCGCCACCAAACCATCCAATCTCCCATGCGCAATCTCTTCCATAGGGAGGTAACACCAGTAAAAGATCGGAATCACAAATGCCTTTAAAATCTTCATGATAGGCAGCATAATCCATATCATAGGCGCGCAGATCTTTTAAATCCACATCCTGGGGTCTAAAGAGATGTAATGATTCATCACAATATAATTCTTTGCAAATTTCATCATTCCAATCGCGTGCTTTTTGCGTGAGACGAGAACATAAGTAAATGCGCAGTGGTTTACTAGAAATATCGCATTCGGTTGCATATACGCATAGTTGTGCAGATAAGAGAAGACTAACTAGTATTTGTTTCATAAAGGTTCCCCTTTGCAAAAAAAAAATACTAAAAAAACTATTCTCTAATTAAAGTAATTGCACAATCCTAAGCGAATGAAAATATTTTGCAAGAAAATTATAAAAAATCTTATGCCACAAATGTTTTATCGATACTATAACATCCGCGACAACGTGCTTGATACGCTTCTTGTGCGCCCAGCATAATCACGGGATCATCAAAACGTGCAGGATTTCCATTTACAAGTCGTTGTGTGAAATGTGCATCATGGCCACACTGTGTGCAAATTGCTTGAAGTTTAGTAACTTTATCAGCGATTGCTAATAATAAGGGCATGCAACCAAAAGGTGTCCCGCGAAAATCAAGATCAAGGCCGGCAACAATTACGCGTTTGCGTTCATTGATGAGTTGGCATACCACACTCACTAAATCTTGTGAGAAAAATTGCGCTTCATCAATGCCAATCACATTCGCATTATTGGTATTCACGATATCAATTATTTCTTTCACATTCATAAGGGGACGCGCATCAACTTTAGCACCATCGTGCGAAACCACATATTCGAGTGCATAACGCGTATCAAGTTGTGGTTTGAATGTGATCACTTTTTGTTGTGCAATTTTTGCGCGACGTAATCTTCTGATCAATTCTTCTGATTTTCCAGAAAACATGGGCCCGCAAATAACTTCGAGCATTCCATGCATCATATGTTGATTACAAGAAGCAGCAATTTTATTATTCATATGAAAACTCGTGAATAAATTTATTTATCTTTTTTTTACATTATGAGAAAGTATAACATCCAAGAAAAAGTTCGCTATTACAAAGCAAAACATGCGTAAGAAAATGGTATGAAAAAAAAAGTTGCATTGCAAACATCGCTCAGTAAATTTGTTGCGCAAGCAGGAATTGCATCGCGCAGAAAAGTTGTTGATCTTATTCGCCAAGGTCTCATCAAAGTTAATGGAAAAGTTATTAAAGAGCCGGGCCATAAGTTGCATGCGCAAGATACGATTACATACCATGATCAAAAACTTTCTATCGCTCAAGAAAAAATTTATGTGTTATTAAATAAACCAAAAGATTATATCACTACCGTTTCGGATGAAAAAGGAAGAAAAACGGTGATGGATCTTGTTAAAAGATCAATAAAAGAGCGATTATATCCGGTAGGTAGATTAGATAGAGATACCACAGGTTTGTTACTTCTCACTAATGATGGTGATGTTGCACAAAAATTAGCGCATCCGCGCTATGAAGTGCAAAAGGCGTATGTTGCTACGCTCAATAGAATTCTTAATAAAGATGATTATGAAGCGATCAAAGAAGGATTGCAGTTAAAAGATGGTTTTATAAAAGTGGATGCAATTCATTATTCATCTGCGTTGCCGCGTAATACTATAAAAGTACTTTTACATAGTGGAAAAAATCGCATTGTGCGCAGAATATTTGAACATCTGGGGTATGATGTGGTTAAACTTGATCGTATAGAATATGCCGGGTTAACTAAAAAAGGGTTATCAGTTGGCCATTGGCGTTATTTAACCGATGATGAAGTTGAAAGGCTCCAAGAATGAAACTAATTTGCCATCTCGTTCTTCTTTTTTGTGGCCCATTATTTGGTGCAATGCCGGTGCCTAACAAACCAGTCCTAAGGCAGCCAGAGATTAAGCCGTATGCCGTTCCTTCCTTAAAGCTTCTGAGTTTTGATTCTGGCATAAAAAAATTTGGAAGAGATTTCATTGAAGAGTTCGAAAAAAATTCAACAATGGGATTCAAGGCGTATGAAGATCTTAAAAGTGATTCACGCGAATATTATAAATTGTGTTGCCATGAAATAGATCAGATGCTGGAGCAGCGGTATCCAGACTCTTTGCCCAAAAGTCCTCCTGCACAACCATTGCATAAATTAATCAATGAGATTTTTAAAAAACGTCGTTTTGAACTGCTGGCCATTGTTAATCAGCGGTATTATGCCCAGCTTAAGTGGCCGGCGATCACGCTGCTTGCGAGCGCCGGATATACTATTGCATTAAAGGTGCTGCTTGATGAAGGCGCTGATATCAATGCGCGTGATCTTTTAAAATATACGGCCGCCGGTCGAGCTGCAAAAAATGGAAAATTAGAAACGGTAAAACTTCTTATTCAGCGTGGCGCCGATCTGACTTGCATTGATGTATGCCAAAAAACTGCTGCTCAGCATGCTGCTGATGGAATAAAAAATGCAAAGTCTATTGGTAATGAGAAAAATGCACAAATATTTGAAGAAATTCTCCAATTAATTAATGCAAAGTTAGAAAAAAACAAGAACCCTCCTTTAAGAGATTCGCAACCACTTAAACCACCTAAGGATAAATCATGACAAATAATGCGTATATTACCGTGGAGCAAATAGCCGCTCCCCTGAATGGATCAATGGAACTTATTGGAGCCAAGAATGCAGTGCTCGTAATCATTTGTTCATTATTATTAACAAAGGGCAAATCAAAACTCACTAATGTCCCTGCTTCTGATGATGTATTGCAGATGATTAAATTGATGCAAACGCTCGGAGCGGAAGTTTTCTTTTATCCGCATGAGCATGTGCTTGAAGTTGATACCACCAATGTTACCAAATGGCAGGTGGGCGCCGAGATTATGAAAAAGATGCGCGCATCAATTTTGGCAATGGGTCCGTTACTTGCTCGCTTTGGCAGAGCAGATGTTGCACTGCCCGGCGGATGTTCTATTGGCGAACGCCCTATCGATTATCATTTAAAGAATTTTAAAAAGATGGGCGCCACCTTCGATGAATCAACAGATTATGTGAGTGCACGAGCCCAATTATTGCATGCAGCGCGCATTGTGCTTGAATATCCAAGCGTTGGAGCTACTGAGAATATTATTATGGCTGCAACGTTAACGCCCGGATCTACTACTATTATTAATGCGGCACTCGAACCGGAAGTATTTGATCTTATTATGATACTGCGCAAAATGGGTGCAAAAATTGCGATTGAAGCACCGGCAACTATCATCGTGGAAGGCGTAACTTCATTGCAACCGGTGGAACATGCTATTATTCCTGATCGCTTAGAAGCAGGAGCATTATTACTCGCTGCAGCAATTACGGGCGGATGCGTGAGTTTGCCCCAAGCGCATGCGTATTCCATGGATGTCTTTCTCATGAAATTAGAAGAGATGGGCCATGAGATCATCATTGGGCAAGAGGGCATTGGCATTACTCTCAAAGCTACCAAAAATCCTAAAGCAGTTTCATTTAAAACGGCGCCCTATCCAGGATTTCCTACCGATTTGCAAGCGCCGATGATGGCAGCACTCTGCTTGGCAGAAGGCAAAAGTGTGGTGGAAGAAACGGTTTTTGAAAATAGATTATTGCATGTGCCTGAACTGCAAAAAATGGGTGCATTAATTAAAGTTGATCATAATAAAGCGGTGATTCATGGAGTGGATAAATTATATGGCACTTCAGTAATTGCTACCGATATTCGCGCATCATGCGCATTGGTACTTGCGGGATTAGTGGCGCAGGGAACCACTATTATGACTGGTATTCATCACTGGACGCGCGGGTATGAAGGGCTTGAGCATAAACTTTCATCGTTGGGCGGTTCAGTAAAACGATATGCGGCGCATGATGAAAGTGGTGTGGTGTATAATAAGCCTGATATTGTAGTTGATCAAATACACAGAAGTTAGAAGAAAAAATTATTACCGTTCGTTTCGAGCGAACGAAGTGAGTCGAGAAATGCAAAAAGACTTCTCGATTCGGCTTAAGGCCTCACTCGAAGCGAACGGGTTTGTATTAGGAGCCCTATGATCAGTGAATTTAAAAAGTTTATAACTCGCAAGAATGTACTCGATCTCGCAGTGGCGGTAATTATGGGAGCCGCGGCAACTAATATTGTGCAATCATTTGTGAATGATATTTTTTCACCAATTTTGGGTATGCTCTTGGGCGGAGTAAACGTGAGCAATCTCTCCATTAACTTTGGCCACGCATCGATTAGATATGGTAGCTTTCTCCAAGCAATTATCAATTTCATTATAATCGCATTCGTTGTTTTCTTAATCATTCAAGCGCTCCAACAAATACAGCGCCGATTATTGCATAGCGATGAAGAGCTTCTCACATCAACCACGGAAATTAAAGTGCTGCAAGAGATTCGCGATATATTAAAGAATAGGCAGTAAGTTACTTAGGCAATCCAGGGATCGCTTTTGGCGTTTCTTTTACTACATCTTTTGCATCTTTATCTTCTCGCAACCCTTTATATCTGCCCACTCGAAGTTTTCCGCCGCGCGTCCATTGGGCAAAGCCAAATTCGGCAACCAGTTTTGGTTTAATCCAATGAACCCCTTGCAATGAGGCATCATAATCCACAAAAGGACAGGTTTTAATTTCTAGTGCACGCATTTTCTTTCCCAGAAACCGCAATGTTTCATGCGAAAAACCGGTACCCACTTTGCCTGCATATTTAAATTTACCTTTTTCATAGTAGCCTACGAGTAATGCGCCAAAATCGGTGCGTTCTCCTCGGGCCGTGGTGAATCCACCGATCACTAATTCTTGCTGCATGATGCATTTGAATTTGAGCCAATGCTTTGAACGTTTACTTTCGTAAATACTATCGGCTTTTTTTGCGATTACGCCTTCCCATTTTGCGCGACAGGCTTTATGAAAAAAAGGAACACCTTTACCCACGATGTGCTCAGTAAAAAGAAGCAGTTTATTGTAGGTTAATAGTTTCTTGAGAATTTTTTTACGTTCGAGCAATGGTAAATGTCGTACATCATAACCCTGAGTATAAATTACATCAAAAATGCAGAGGGCAATCGGCACGAGCTTGATTTTAGCTTTTATGCCTTCTAAGTCTTTTAAGTTGATGCGAGACTGCAGTAACTCAAAATCGGAAAGTCCCTTAGTAGTTGCTACTATTTCTCCATCGATAATAAAGTTATCCGCTTTCTGCTTTTCCAATGCAGTTACTATTTCTGGGTATTCATTATTCATGAGCAGTCGATTGCGAGAAAGCAGCTTAACTTTGCCATTTTTTTTGAATACTAAACAGCGAACACCATCAAATTTGTGCTCATATATCCATTCATTACTAGAAAAATACTCATCCGTTAAGGTTGCCAGCATTGGTGGCACAAAATCCGGCTGTGTAATTTTTCTGCCTTGTTTTAATAGCTTCATCTTCTCTTCCTTTATTTAAAGCAATTGTAGGAAGTAATGGAAAATAAAAACAAGATTTTTTCGAAGTTTGACAATTAGAGTTGGGCATGAAATAATCAAGCAATTTGTTAAAGAAATAGATTAACTTGGGCTATGGGGATTTGCATGATTCGTTTATACATCTATCTTCTGAGTATATTGATAAGTTTACAATGCGCAGGAATGCAATCATATGCTGCATTAAGTCTTTCTTTGTCAAATCAAAATGTTCAGCATGCAACTTTGGTATTATCAGATAATGTTCCATATGCTTCAACATCTGCCGCTATCCCCGACGGGTTAAGTCTAAATGCAAGTTACAGTAATCATCAAGTAGGAAGACAACAATTCGCTTCGCAAGCTGATAGACTACACTACCTAAAAACTCAGCTACAGCAATTTCCTAATTCTCGTTCTTCGGTTGAAGCTCAAGTAAGTGCGTTTTCAACGGAAATTAAAACACTTGTCCAAAACTTTAAAGCTTTGGTTCCTAAACCTGATGATGCCACGTTTGCTATCCAAGTGAGACAAGGATTATTACGTTTAGAAAGAGTAATTCCTTCAGATTCTCATTTAAGAATTTTTTATAATGAGGCTTTAAATGAGATAAAAGCAGTAATTACTGATGGACAGGGGACACTGAAGTCCTCTTTAACGAATGCCGAAGTAAGACAGCTTAATCGTGCAATTGATAATTTAGATTCTCAAGCTACGCAGTGGCATGGAACTCACGGAGAAATTTCGAGTGTTGAAAAAGTTCTCGATCAATACTCTTCTAACCCCTTAGTGCCGGTCGTTAGACAATCGGCTGTATTAACGGATCAATCTGTGGTCTCAAGAACTGCGTTTGAAGAAGTGTTTGGGGATGTTCTAACTAAAAATAATTTAGGCGAACTTAAACAAATGGAATTGTTATGTGAACGTGGTGCATATGAAAAAGCTTATGAATTGATAGAGAAATGCAATTGTGAGCCCCATAGAAAAATGATGCAAGAAACCTTTGATAAAAAATTTGATGCTACACACACAACCACTGGTATCGATAAAAGATTTCTTGCTGACCATAGAGCACAAGAGCTAGCGGGGACTCTTGATATATCTCGTTTGCCCAGCATTCATAATGTTGAGCTTGCTAATCGGTTGCGACAAGAAAAAAATATCTTACAAAAATGTGATATACAAAATCCATCAGCCGATACAAGAGCTTTTACCTATCAAATCATCGATCGGCAAGAAATGGGAAAAGCAGAAGCCATTGATTTTGTTATGGGCTCATTATCGAGAGATAAAACTACTGGAAATGTATCTTATGAACATTTTTGTAGTGCAAGAAATGGTCTGCCAAAACACTTAAGTTATAATGCAGAAGTCGCTGGCTCTCTATTTCCAGAAAAATTTCATACCGCAGAATATGCCAAAGACCGTGCATTATTAGCAAAAGTTGGCCTTATTGATACTAAGAATATCCACAGTAAGATGCAAGTTGAACGATTTGTTCGTTACTTGCAGGCAGGATGTTCGAATACATCAAATTCGCTATCCTCGCGCCTCTTTGCTCACGAATTGAGCGCGCAATTATTAGGAAATGGCGATAACTCTCTTATTCACCTCCCGGACTTTTCCGTTAGCGCCCCTGCTCCATTTCAGGAGCAATTAAGAGAAGGGATCCTTAATTTTACGGTGGATAGCATTAAGTCTAATGCATTTTCCGGTGAACGATTACAATCCATAGTGAGTAAGTTAGGAGTACTCTATCATCGTGCTTTCGAAGGTGATTTTAAAGCGGGAATGCAATTAGAGAAGGCACTTAATTGCCCGGAAATTAGAGATAAAATTTTAGCAATCGACTTGACCAGAATCGCAGAGATTGGAGAGAGTGGGCAGGCATTCGCAATGCGTTTAGATGTGTGTGGTAAGGCGCTTGAAGATATCAAGAAAAATGGTCTTCGATATCAAGAAGTAAATTATGTGGTTAATTCAGGCACGATTGATTTCATAAGAAATGAACTTAAGGTAAAGCTATCTGAATATGTGGGTCCTATCACGGGCAATCAAATGTATCACGCAGTGCATAGTGGAATTCTGGATGGCATAAAGTTAAGTGCGCATTTGCATCAGCAAGGGACTGTTGCATCTCAACAACCTGTTTTTGAGGTTGCAAATCAATCAAATAAGTTGGCCCATTCATTCTTAAAAAACCGAGACTATCTTTCTGCAATGAATCTGTCTGCAGTTGCGCATCAAGCGCTTGAATATATCCAGTATTTGCAGGAAGCAAATAAATATTATGGCCAGATTTATCGCGATGGATGTATTAATTTTGGAATAGGTGTTGCGGAAGGCGTGCAAAATGTTGGCCATATGGTGGTGCACCCAATTCAGACGAGCCAACAAATGGCACTTGGTCTTTATAATTTAGCTATATTGCTAAATCGTGTGATGGATTTGCCTAATAGGTTATTGCGTGATCCATCACAGGCATTAGCCGATGCTCAACGATACGGAGAATGCGCATATCAAAGGGCGCGTCAGCTTGGAGAGCAAATTGCTCATACGAATGTAAATGACGCCTGTCGAGCATCAGGTCGATTTGTAACTGAAACAGCGTTAATGGGAGAAATGGCTAAAGTTGTGGGGATGGCCTGCAGAGCAGTTCAAGCCGAATCTGTGGTTTTATTGACTGAATTGCGGACGGGCCATGCAACAGAATCGCTTGTTGCTAGAACTGCGGAGGGTATTGAAGTTAAAGTAAGTCAGGCTGCTGAAAATGCGGTTTTTAAAGACTCAAATTCACTTGTAGCTTCTAGTGAAAGAATTGCTTCTAGAGAAATTGTTCTTCCTAAAGTTCAAACTTATGAGCAAGCAAGAAATAAAGCTCTAGAAATCATTGGAGAAGTTGATGTTCATTCTGGAAAGCCTCAGCTAGGTAAGTTTGGTGTGTGTGAGAATCAAATAGTTGGGCAAAGATGGCATGATAAAAAAGTTGTCATGCGTTTAGACTATGATCCGATTAAAGGTGCTCATATTAATGTGACAGATTATCGGCCTGGTAAAGGATCAAATGGTGAAAGCATATGTATACCTTTCGAAGGATCAGAAGAGACTGTGTCTCAATTATTAGTGCATATGAATACTTCAGCAAGTCTTCAACAAGCAAAAGCTATCTTTGAAAAGGCCGGAGACTGTATTGATCTTCAAAAAATTAACAATACATTAAATCGTTTAGGATAAATTTATGATATCAAAATTTTTAGAAAATAATCCTTTATTTCGAGAATGCCTTGAAGCTTTACAAACAAATCTTTTATCATTGGAAGAATCTGACAAAATTACCAATACTTTTAAAAAAATAGTTCCATTAACTCGCTGGGGAAAAGTTGACTGGAGTAAGATAGATAAAAAAATAGACATAGGATATGACCCATATCAAATCATTTCCGCATTGAACCAATTGATTGAAGGGGCAGTAGATAAAAATGTCTTTATTGAGTGGAGTGATGGTGGATTACCAGCAATCCAAGCAAATCTTGAAGATATTATTAATCATTTTGATGATGTAACATGCGTTGCATTTGAGAAATTTATTTTTAACCCAATTCAGGGTTATATTATTGAAATCCTGCCCGGGAATAAAATGACTGTTGGTGTGATTAATAGAAAACACAACAATGAATTATCGATGCTGCTTTTGTGATCAAGCAATCGAATCAACAGAAGTTGATCCTTGCGATATTAATATTTTAATAAATTGTGATAAGCCAAAATCTAAACAGCATAATCAAACATTTTGGTGTCACTATGAATGTTTTAAACAGAAAGTTACATCCGGATTTGCAAAAACATCTTATAATTCATTTATTAAGCGATAAAGAAGATTAAAATAGGTAAATATATGAAAAAAATATTATTTTTATTAGTTTTCGGTTCAGTAAATATAGTTAGTTATACTTCCCTTGAAAAAGCAATTATAGATACAGATTTGCAAGAAGTTGAGGCTATCTTGCGACTAAATGAGAAACTTACTGAAGAAGAAAAATTTATTTGTTTACATTTATCTCAACAAAAAATTGATCAAATAAATAATCGTATACATTTAGAGGATGTGGTGCCACTTTATCATTCGCCTTATGGATGGCTGGGAATAATGGGTTCAGGCAGTTGTATGATCCTGGGTTTTATGTGCTATGAAAATTATAGCTATAGGCGTAATATTCTTACGCCTATAGCTGGATTGATTGTCTTATTTGCGGCCACTTATTTATGTGTAAGACAGTCAAATATTGAAGAGTCTAAATATAAAAATTTAATGCCGCAATTATCGCTAGACGCTACAAAGATAAAAAAACGAATCTCAAATTCATAATCTTCACATGATAGAACATGAACTTCCAACCGATAAAACTACGGGCAGTCCGACTATTAACGCGCTCGTTGTCACTATTGAGGTAGCAGTACTTATTGCAGCCTGCTTTGCAATAGTAGATGGGCTATGCGTATCATTGTGTAATTCGCGTGCTTGACGGAGAGATTGATCTTGATGAACCTTCGCTTGTGCCTGAGAAGCGACATGTTGTTCTCTTGATAATTGCATATTTTCTGAATGATGACGATCTGATTGCCTTAAGGTCTCTTGATGGTGGTATTCAGTTACAACCTGATTATCGCAGTGCTGTATAAGCTGTAAATTAATACTCTCATCATGATGACGATCTGATTGCCTTAAGGTCTCTTGATGGTGGTATTCATTCATAACCTGATTATCGCCGTGCTGCATAAGCTGCAAATTAATACTCTCATCATGATTTTTCTGGGTTTGCGCAGCTTGCTGTTTGTAAATTCTCCAGCCTAAATAAGAGCCGCCTGCAACCATTATCGTTTGAAAGATATAGGGCCAAGCAGCTTTTGCAGCTTTAGTAAGTTTCTTTTTTCGCTTATTCCATACATCTTGCATATGTTCTTCTAGAAAAGGCTTTAAAGCCTTAGTAACATCTTCATCATTAATGCGCAAAGGAATATCTTGAAGCTCACATCTAATTCGAGCATTTCCTCTTGCTCTGTATAATGCAAGACTAACTTCGCGCAAAGATAGTCCTCTGGCTTGTTGGGCAGTTTCTTTTGTTAAACGTTCGTCTTCTCCTCCGGATTTTTGAAAAAATTTGCTGATTATAGATAGTTGTCTCTCCGCAGAAGGTAAATCTATTGTTGTTCTTGTGCCGCGAAAACGAGTTAGCAAAGTTTTAGGAAAATGCTTTAATTTATTTGCAGTTAAGATGACCATAAGTTGAGGATTTAGGCTTCTAGCCTCATCAAACTTTGCCCATAATCCTTCAACAGCGCCAGTATCAGAATCATTTTTCTTCTTTAATTTTTTTGTAAATGCGCTGGCCTCATCTATAATAATAAGGCCGGGTTGATTACTTTTAATAAAAGGGTCGATAAGATCATTAATAATCTGAGGACAAGAATCTTTGAATGAATCGCAGAGCTCTGGCGCTCTCACAAATGAAAATGGATATTTACAATGGTATGCTATTGCATACGAAAAAGTAGTTTTCCCACCGCCTGATGGGCCAACGAGAATAACCCTATTAATTAATTCTTGCAAAGCTAATTTATTTGGCGTCTTTTTTGAATGCAGTGTAATAATTTTATCCAGTTCATCTTTTAATGGGGATGGACAATTTTCAAATGCATCATCAAGCGCTAACTGATCCACAAAATCTAAAGCTTTTCGATAGTGATAAATTGGAAACTTACGTGGACCTTTAGGCTTTTCATCTTCAATCCTCATCTCCTCTCTACAATAATGCAAAGAGGATTCAGGTTGGGCAGGAACATCCGATAATATTTCCTCCATAGTTTCTAATCTTCGGCTTCTTTCTTCATCGTTTCGAGGAGCTAACTCCATACTGAAAGAGCAATTTATTGTTAGTAATAGGAATAAAAAAGAAAGGTATTTTTGTTGTACTGGCATAGAGTCACCCTCTGTGTCGAAATGGTTAGATGTTAAACTAGCGGATAATCATATAGAAAAATTATGTAAGGTCTATAAAAATTTAGATTTAATTTTTTATCCAATTTGTATTGTAAAAAGTTGTTAAGATATCTAGTAAAACTTTGCTTTTACATTAAACTACTCTCGTTATATCACTCTCTCTCAAGGAAGATTATGATTTTTAAAAATTGTTATGCTCTCGCAGTCACTGGATTCATCTCTTTTTCATGCCATGCCCAT
This sequence comes from uncultured Pseudomonadota bacterium, assembly GCA_964392765.1. GTDB lineage: Bacteria > Babelota > Babeliae > Babelales > Vermiphilaceae > BTUB01. The sequence goes on along the minus strand of CAYMRF010000018.1, from coordinate 3,291 downwards.
TTAAGTCCGAGTCAAGTAGCTGAGCTATTACGCAAAAAATATATTCACGAATGTGAGATAAGCCAAGAGAGCCAAAATATCATAGAAATGAATCATGACTTGTTGATACCAATGCTGGAATCGCGAGACATTCATAAGGAAGTGATAGAATTTTTGGATGCAATGGCATTTTTACGTGCAAAAGATGGCAAGCCGCATGGTGTGTATAGCAAAGCTTTTGCAGATAATATTACGGATGAATCGAATCGTATAGAAGAAGAAACGGCTCAAGTATTCGAATATTGCAAGAACAGATCTGAGGAATCGAGCAAGTATGAGCGGCATATACAAAAACAAGTCAATGAAGGTCTTGCTCAAGAGTATGCAAAGGCGGTATGGAAGTCTTTAGTCGCTCAATATGCGTTTCAGGTTTTTCAAAAAGCGATAATACAAAAAGGTTCTCGTAACGGGCAAAGTAACTAATTGGATTTTTATGTACGATGAACTGGTTGATATTGTAAGTGAGCAGGATGAAGTAATTGGCGTTATAAACCGCTCAGATTTGGCTGAAAAGCCCATTTATACGCGTGTGGTTCTTGCCTTTATTATTAATCATGAGGGTAAACATGCTATTTTGCGCAGAACTGCCGATAAATTATATAGCCCATTACATCTTGCACTGGTCGGCGGTGGCGTGCAAAGCGGAGAAACCTATGAGCAGGCCGCCAAAAGAGAGATTGCCGAAGAGGTTGGCATTAATGTGACTGAACATCAATTTAGATTTCTTGGCATTCACAAGCCGGATGAAGGATGGCAAGGCTTGTTGCACGGTGGCATTTTTAAAGCAGTCTATGAAGTGAAGATTCACGCAACTGATCTTAATTACAGCCGAAAAGATTTTTGCGAATTGTTGTGGCTGTCGGTGGAAGAAATAAAGCAAAAAAAAGAGACCGATAAACTTGCTACCGGTCTCTTGTGGTTACTTGAAAAATATTATTAAGCTTTTTGTGCTTTTATTGTGATTCTAATAGATTCACCGCTCGTGGCACCCATTCCAAGTCCCGCTGGTTCTGTGTAGGTTGCAACCAGAACAGGTTCAGCGAACTTTTGGAATTCACCAGATTTATTTTTAGTGTAGATAGTAAAGCCTACGGTTGCAGTGTTTTCTTCTTCAGCAAGTAATTGAGCAACTATCTTTACATCATCATGATTATAGATTTCTTGAGATTCATTGGTATCAAGTTGAATAATGGTATCTATTGTATGATCACTGTATCGTTTGGAGTCGGTAAATTCTTCATTCGGATCAACTTGTACTTTTGCTACTAAAGAAGTATCTAATTGAACTGTTGCAAACGCGAATGGGCTGGAAAATAATAACCCGAATGCTAATACTTTAGATGAAATCATAAAGTTCCTTCAAGGATGTTGTGAGATTTAAAAGAATAAACTGGCATAAGTTTAATTATTTATGCTCTTTTTGCAATCTATCTACTACTTTTGATAGAAGCTTATATTTATCAAGATTTTGATTGTCTGCGTTAGGTTTAAAACTTGAGCTGATCTTATATGCCCCAATGCCAAATGGAATGAAGGGAATGGCAGTACTTATACAAAACAAACGCAAATTTTCACTGTTGCTATTATGTATATTTGCTAAGAGGTTTAGTTGTTGATGAATGATTTTTGGGTCGGGGCGTTTGATTACTGCAGATTCTCTCGGTAATGCATCAATGGTTTTCCTGAGAGGGTCGACAACAACCCGAGTTCCCATACTTTCAGTTTCATTCTTTACTCGCTCAAATTCAGAATAACCGGGTTTGATAAGTTTTTCATATCCCAAATATATTAGGGCGCATAATCCTACGCCAACGCCAATCCAGGCAGCGCCCGTAAGCAGATCTTGGCGGTTAAAGCTATGTTGGTGCTCTAATTGATATTCAATGCGATCAATACGATAATCGAGCGTGTTTTTAAGATTTTCTAGTAAGGCTTTAGTATCGGTTTGATTTCTATGAGCTAATGAAATAGTTTCATGAATTGCCTTCTCCATCTCTTGCTCAGTTGTTTTTCCTGTTTGCTCAAGAAATGAGTGAACGCCATCTTTAATCAACGTAAGAGAAAGTGCTGATTTATAATAATAGGATCTATCCGCGAAAATGGATGAAGCCGTGATAAGGCATGTTAAAATAATACAATATCTTTTTATATTCATAAAATTCTTCAGATTGCTCAATTATTTTATTTTTCTTCTAAGCTATAATCTGCATTAATTGCAAATCTGTTTTCTTCCTGCGCTCGTTTTAGCACGCTGAGTTTTAGAGACACTGCCACTGAATTTTGTGTGTTTGTAAGAGTCTGAGACCCCATTTGGCATCCACCATTTTTTCCTGCTAATAAAAATTTAAAGATAATAGTGCCGAGCTTACCCGTGATCATTCCACTGCCATCGTCTATCCCGCCTTGTGCAAGATTCATATGCATATAAACTTCTTGGTTATTATCCGTTGCATCAGCTTTTTTGATGAGGTATTGAGCAGCGCGAGCCATTATTTCTCTCATGTTACCGCTTATTACCACATTTTTATCGGTTGCCGGTAAGTTGAGTTGCGCGGTTGCTCCTGCCGCGATTGCCATTGTTTTTTTTGTTAATGTATCGGTCAAAACAATGTCGTGCCCAGTCTCATTAATTATGCTTTTTAGGATAAGCTTGGGGAGCTGGGTTGCACCAAAACTGAAAGATGATACAAGTGTCAGGAGCGTAAAAGCTATGAAGCTGCTTTTAGTAAAAAAATGCATGAGGTGTCCTTAATTTTCTGAGTATATTCTTTTATTTTTTATGCCATCAACGGCGATGCGTGCATGATCAGTAAGTTTATCAGGAAGACTATCTAAATCAAACCAGCCAATTTCACTATGTCGATGTGGTTCATTATTGATTGGTGTTCCGTGCCATTTTTCAGTCAAGAAACCAAAGCCAAAAATATCTTTGGTATTAGTTTCGCTTTTGCGCACGTGCAACACTTGAACTAGTTTCATATCTTGGGCATTGAGCGTGACGCCAATCTCTTCTTGTGCTTCCCGAATTGCCGCATTGATTAAAGCCTCATTTTCTTCTAATAATCCGCCGGGGAAGTTCCAGTATCCGGATGCCCAATCGGTGTTGGTGCGCTTGACGAGTAAAACTTGGTTATCTTTTTTGAGAATAATGCCCACATAGGCAGGGATTTTATACATATTAAAATTCCATTACTTTTTATAAAGCCAACATTCAATAAGATGATCATTCACTAATCCAACCGCTTGCATATA
>CAYMRF010000017.1:0-24256 GCA_964392765.1 uncultured Pseudomonadota bacterium | reverse complement strand
GCATATGCTTGTTTTGCAGCAGTAGTGCTTCATCGTTTTAAGAAAAGTTAAAAAATTTGTTTAAATTAAAAAGCCCATCGCAAGAGATGGGCTTCTTTATTATATATCTTTGACTGATAATTCATTGATTATGTAAAAACTAATCTAATTGAAGATCAGGCATATAAATTCTTTTCCAATGGCCAAGAGAAACGGGGAAATGCGGTAATGCTAATTTTAGCAATGCTTGTGCAAATACTCTAATCTCCCATTGCGCGCCCGGTTCAAGGCGAAGCTTCATAAAATTCATTAATGAATGCAAATTGCAGGTGAAGATAAATTCAGTATAGGTGCAGACGGGTAATAAGCCACGTGCAATTTCGCGTGCAACGCCTGCTTCAAGTAACTTTTCATACGATTCTTTTGCAGTAGTAATACTAAGCATATATGTTTGCCGCAATGCTTCATCTTGAAACATACCCACTGAACCTTGGCGATTTTGGGTGTCTTGATAGCGCCAATGAGCAGGCACATAAAATTCAAGGGGGGCTTTCACGTAACGATATGAAATTTCATTATAAGAATTCATGCGATGGCGAATCCATTGGCGCATCACATAAATGGGTGCTTTCACGCGGAATGAAAGTTGATTATGTTCAAATGGGGACGTGTGATGATGTTGCATTAAGAAGCCGATTAATTTTTCATCACGCTCAGAAAGAGTATTGGTAAATTTGCCATAAGAAACGCGCGCAGCGTTTACCACATCAACATCGGAACCTGAATGGCGCACCAATTGCACTGAGCTAATGCCATCGCCCAATGGGTCAATGATCGGCGCGGTTTCTGGTGCTGGCACGAAATTATTTTGATTGTTTTGTTCTTGCATGATTATCCTTACATTTTTGCGAAGTTTTGCTTTGAGAATTTAGTCTATCAGGGAGTTGTTGTTTGCAAAAGCAATTCTATGTGCAATCTATTATCAATCTTTAAAATCATTATACTTAATGTAAACTTTTAACTTCTTTTGTTTTTGACGGAGAAAATTATGAAATCTTTTTTTAAACATATAATTATTTTACAGAGTTTGTTTGTGTGTATGGCAGTTGTGCCAATGGATGATGCTGAGGTAAAGAGAATCAAAGGTATTCTTGTTGCCGAGGCAAAGAAGGGAAATCTGCAAACATTGCAAAACCAAATTTTTAGAAATTTAACTCATTCGATACATCTTTCACAGGCAGTGCTTGCGAGCGTTCTCTTAGACGCCTATGCACCTGCTACGGCAATTCCACGCCAAACCGCTGTTACACCTCAACCGGGTGATACAAACGTCTCAAAAATTGTTGCAACCTATGGGTACAATAGCTCTGGTGAATTAGGATTTGTTACCAGTGATCCTACGCAGGCAAAAATTCTTGCTATACTCAGCGCTAAAGCCAATGTGAGCATCCCCTTAGCAAAAAATCCCGCCGATATTGTGCAAGCTGATACGGTGCTTACCTTCTTTCTTCCTGATGGACGATGGGGAGATAATCTTCCGGTAGTTGCACAACAATTACATATCGCAAGAAAAGCCCAAAGGAAAGTGGTGATTAATTTTAGATATGCGTTTCATCCCCGGCAAGCAGAAGAGCAGATAGGGATTTTGGCGACAGATTCGGGTATTGTACAAAATAAATTAAAGGGGTTTGGTCATCAAGTCTCAACTTTTCATTTGATGTGCGATACAACTAAGAAGGAACTCTTTAATTTGCCCGGTAATACCCAGCAATTAGACGCATTAGTTGAAGTTTTAAAAAAATAAACTGTTGAGAATGTAATGCAGTTTCTTAAGCTGATAATAATTCTGCAAGGTTTCGTAATTTCATTTATGATTTTTCCGAGTTTGCCATCGAGGGTAGGCCATATTCCTCCTGCAATAATAATAGAAGATTATGTTCCTCTCCTTCCAAAAATTGTTGCTACCTATGGGCATCGAATTCAAGAGGAATTATTTCTTTTTAAGCAAACACCGTTTTTAGAAAGAATTCTTACCCAGATAAGCGCAGGGGCAGAAAATATTGCTTTGACTGATAATAAATATGAAATCGCTCATGCCCAGACGGCTTTAGTTTTTTTTACTCCTGATTGGCAATGGATGGAGAATCTCTCTACTGTGGTGCAACAGCTTTCATTGGCAAAAAGTGCACGAAATAAAGTTGTGGTTTATTTGCAGGGGGCAAAGCAGCTCAAAGATGCGCAAGAAGAGCTCGTCTCATTGAAAGTTATTTCCCGAGAGATACAAAGGAGATTATTTCTGGATCATCAACACTCAACCGAAACATACTACTTGGTATTCGATTCAACACATAATGAACTTTTTGACTTATTGAGTAACACCGAACAACTTAAAGCAATCGCTGAAGCAGTGAAAAAATAACTATTCTTGTAACGAATTCGTTACATTTGTTATTATTCCCTATGGGATTTTAATTGACTTTGGGGGCAAGAGAATGTTCATTCGATTTATAGTTTTATTGTTCACGTTATGTCAAATAAGTGCTCAAGAAGCATTTATGGAACGGCTTAAAAAGGTTGCTGAAGAAACTGCCGCTAAAACTAAGCAAGCATCTCAAGAAACCAAAGAGCGCGTAGAAAAAGCATCACAAGAAACTACTCTCCGTCTTGAGCAAGATATTGCTGAGATATCAAAAAAAATTGAAGAGCAAACGGGCATCACGGCTTCAAAAATTCATCTTACGGTTGAAAATTTATCAAAAGCATTTGCTGGTTATCCCTTACTTCCCATCCCCAGTGATGAGTATTATAAAGCAGTCTTTGTTTCTAAAAAATTAGGATATTGGCACAATCACATTCCTTCCTTGGTTGCGATTACTCCTTGGAATAAAGAGCTTATTTGGATGGATGCGGCCAAATCGCACGTGTTAATGGTCTCTTGGATGTCAAAATGGGCAGCTGATAAATATTATCTTCCTTTTTTAGGCAAAACATTTATTACGCCCAAATTTCCCAATACCTATTGTTGGGTTACTGCCGTTCCTGAGATAAAAAGATTCGCTCAAAATTATTTAAAGAATCCCCTATCAGGAGTCTCTTTACAGCAACGGCTTGAGCAATTTCTTGGTTTGCCTCCCGGAAAAGATGAACGTTATTTTGTACAGATGTGGGTACGGCCTCAAGATTTATTTAGACCATGTAATACGCCAGAAATAATGGGCTCAAGTTGTCTTCCTGACCCAAATCGGGCCGAGCTGCCTCTTGCATTTCAGCAAATTTACCAAGAGTATGATGGCGAATGTGAAGCATCTTTGGCGTGCAAAGAGCATAAGCAATGGCTTAATGCTCTTAAGAAACAGCAATATGCAGGAGCATTACCATTTCCTTGGACTCGCCTTGGATTCACTTTTGATTGGAGTAATTCTCATTTGAAAGTTGGTGCGACCGAATTTGTGATTAAGCAGGGATCTCCGGTTATAATTTATAGTATCACGCCAACTGATCAGTATCCGATGCAGCCGTAAAAGAAATTAGCTTTTATTCTCTTTAACCATCGCAATAATAAGCCCTACCATCATGAGTTGGCAGATGAGTGCTGTATTACCATAACTAATAAATGGTAACCCGATTCCTTTGGTTGGGGCCAAACCCGTGGCAACCAAAATATTAATAAGCGCTTGCAAGCTAATTACTAAGGTGAATCCGATTGTTGCAAAAATGCAAAATGGATCTTTCAATTGCCATGCAATACGAAATCCAAAATAGAGAAATAATAAGAAAAGAAAAATAACCACGCTTGCGCCTAAAAAACCTGTCTCTTCTGCAATAATGGAGAAAATAAAATCGGTATGTTGCATCGGCAAATAGAAAAATTTCTGTTTCGATTGGCCGATGCCTACGCCAAAGAAACCACCAGAACCGATGGCAATCATGGATTGAATAATTTGGAATCCAGCTCCTTGCGCATCAGACCATGGATTTAAAAAGGTGAGTATTCGTTTTAAGCGGTAGGATTTTGCAATAACGAGTGCAATGACGAGCGGAATGCAGGCAAGCAGAGCGATGCTAATATATTTCACGTATCGATTAGCAATGAAAAGCATCATAAATGTAGTTGCTATTAACGTTACGGTCAAACCAAAATCAGGCTGTTTGAGCAGAATAACGCTTGTGATTGCCAATACAATTATGATCGGCAAAAAGCCATTAATAAAGGCAGAGCCTTGTTTTTCTTTTTTGGTTAAAAAATATGCGATATATAGAATAAGCGATATTTTTAATAATTCACTCGGTTGAAATGAAAGAAAGGGCAATGAGAGCCAGCGAGATGAACCATGAATGTTTTGGCCTAAAGAGGTAAAAGTGGTAATGGCGGTGAGAATTAAGGTGATTAAAAAAAATAATGGGGCACTGCGTTTAATAAGATGAAAAGGAATAAATCTAATTCCCATTATCGCAATAATCCCTAACACTAAACCGATCAATTGTTTTTTTAAAAAATAATGTGCTACGCCTAATTTTTCGAGTGCAAAAACAGAACTTGAAGAATAGATGAAAAGCATTCCGATTACTAAAAGAATCGCTACTATTGCGATGAAGCAAGAAAGATCAGTTCTTAATTGTTTTTTTTGTAGAATCATTAAATTTCTCCGCAGAATTATTTATTTGCACATTAGTATGAATCGACTGTTTAGGTCAAGAAACTTTTACCCGTTCGTCCCGATGGAGCATGAAATGCGAGTAGAGGGATACGAACTTATTCATATTTTGCGACTGCGCGTCGCAACGGCAAGGGGCTTTTTCTCGCAAAAAAAAGCCCCTTGCAACCCAAAAGTTGCGGCTAAGGGAAAGATCCCTTAGCCATCCCTTGAAGTGCGGCGTGCGCTCCTTCCGCCGTCGCCAAGGCTATGGCGGACAAGTACGGCCTGACCGCCGAAGCTTGCCAAGCCAGAAGGCCTGGACAAGCGAAGGCTGGTCCCTCGGCTTCGCCTTTGGGTAAATCCGCTTTGGGCTAAAGCCCGGCAGCGATTGCTGACGCCTTGCCGGAAAATACAAAAAAATACAAACCTAATAGCCGCATCGATGGATGCCGACGCGTGCGAGGCATTCCGGAGCCGCCACCACGCGAACGGTACGTTAGTAGTTTTTGCAACGGCAAAAACAGTGAGCATGGAGAGGGGATCAGGCGGCGAAATGAAGGGATTCCAAAGGCGCCAGCCTTGGAGCATGAGGTGCAGGAGTGTTTGCGAAAACATTCCTGCCGCACGCGCCGCGTAGGCGCAGCAAGAATTTTATAGATTCAAAAGCTTAAAGTTTAAGAGTCAAATTTAAATTTTAAGTAATTTAACAATATATGCTTTTGTCGCCGCAAACGATGAACTCACCAGTTGCGATATGCTTACTTTTGCAGAATGATAGAGCTTTCTTAGCTCTGAAACCTTGCTGTTCTGGTAGTAAATATACGATACATTGGTTTTAAAATTGCGAAGATCATTTCTTGAGCAGCATATGGCGCTCTTTTTGGTTTTCCAGCTGCTTAAACTTGCTACATGAAATGATGTATTTCTTTCTGATTCAGGAAGCGGAAGCGCAAAGCTTTCTCGCGGATCCTCAAAATGATTAATAATATTAAAATTGTTTAAATGCGCATAAATTGAGAAAAGAGTCTGATCATGATGCGCATATCCAAATCCTTCAGGCGCACTGCCATCATCAACAAAGTAGCGAATATCTTTGCTGTGCTCATACATCGGTAGTATAAAATTATCATAAACATTTCGGGATAATCCCATCAATCCGGCTTCTAATCCATACACAGTATCACCTAAAATCCATTCTCGTTCTGGCGCATGCAGATTTAAGGATTCAATGAGAAATTGCGTAGTGTGTCTTTTTAAAGGCCAATCCCATCCATTATGAAAGAAGTATCCTTGATGCTTGGTGCACGCAAAAAGAAGTGAAATATCTTTTAGTACCGTGGTTCCCGCATCGATCCAAAGAATAGGGGAGTCTTGCGGGAATAATTCAAATGCTTGTTTTATGGCTACGGGCTTCCAAGAATACCAGCCGAGCGCTGGTTTTTCATTATCTGGCTGGGTATAAAACATCTGCAGCATTTCTGGATTGGTTTGTTCAACCGAATGGACACTCACTTTTTCAATAGTTAAAAGCTGTTCACGCTGATGGGGCAATAATCCTAAATCAAATACGGCAATGTGGCCTAATTCATAGAAATTATGCTGATGAATGCTGCCAATAAGATTGAGTAGATGCGGATAATATTTTTCATTTGCTGCCGTACAGAAATAAAATAGGTTTTTATCATCGCTTATCGTATCGGTTGCGTATGATACGCCCGAAAATCCCACCACTACCATAATACCTAAAAAAATTCGCTTCATCATTATCCCCGCTACTTTGCCCCTTTTTTATATAAAATAGGCGAATTTGTAGCTCCGCGTCAATTGATTTGCTTTTTTTTACTGGACGTGGTTCAGAAAATTAAGAAGCAAAATTAGTATTTGCTCTGCAAATCAAAAACTAATTTTTTAAAATAATTCCCCCGTTCGGCATAGTTTGCAAATAAATCAAAACTAGCGCCAGCGGGGGAGAATAATATCTGATCATTTCTTTGCATAACTTGAGGCAGTGCGTTAAATGCATCATCAAGCGTTGCAAAGGCTTGAGCTGGGATGCGATTACTATCGCAGAATGATTTTAATTGTTCTGCTTCTTTACCAAAGCAATAAATAAAACGAACCGTATTGCCAATCTGCTTCACAAAGTCAGCACGATTCACTCCTTTGCTCACGCCGCCCAAAAAGAGCACGATAGGGCGATGTTGTATCTTTTGAATGGCAGCAAGAGTTGAAGCGGGGATCGTTGCTTTTGAATCATTATAAAAATCTATCATATTTATCGTCGCAATTTTTTCCAAGCGATGTTCGGGCAACTCTTGTTTATTCAAAATTTCTACGAAATTACTGAGAGAATAATTTAAAATATGAAGTGCACTAGCTAAAATGACTACATTTTGGAGGTAAGAAACAAAGGGAAGCTCTTTAAAATCGAAAATTTGAATATCTTTTGTCTGATAATGCACGAACAATTTTGAATTATGTAAATAATAAAGTTTGTGAAAATCAGCGAATAATGAAAATTCTTGAGAAGAAGGAAGATGCGGCGCAAAGAAATAAAGCGACTTTTGTTTTATCTCACGAGGAATGTCATCGAATAATGAAATCGGAAACAGGATCTGTTTTGTAGTATCGCCTATTATTTTCATCTTTGCATCTACATAATTTTGGTAATTGCCATGTCGATCCAGATGGTTAGCAAAGATATTGGTACAGATAGCAAAATCAGGCGCAAAGGTGTTGCATCGTTCCAGCTGGAAGCTTGATACTTCTATAACCACGTAGTCAGCATTGTTTGCTTGATCAATGCCCTCTAAGAGGCCAATGCTTGGGCAGCACGTGCAACCAAGATTGCCACCACTAAACACTTTTTTATTTTGGCCTCGCAACAGATGAGAAAGTAAATGAGTAACGGTAGTTTTGCCTACTGATCCGGTGATTGCAATAATTGGTTTTTTGCATTCGGCGCCAAACAGATCAAGCTCAGCTAAAAATTTATGAGAAAATTGGGTATAGGGGCGTAAATCTATGCCGCAACTTGGCAAGATAAGTTCATTGCGCTCAAGAAAAGCGTGAAGCTGATCATTGCTAAACCAGGAGGTTTGATGTTCTTTCAAGAAAGACTGTTCTTCACTGCTTGGTGTGCGCTGATCTAGTAATTCAAGCGTATAGCCCTTACGGTGAAAATAACGAATTGCTGATTTGCCTACTATCCCTAATCCCCAAATACCTATTTTTTTGGCCATATAATGCTCATGTTATGGTTGCGCTCATTGAGAAATACCGATTTCTTAGATAGTATATTATAATCATTATTTTAGCACCTTATTCAAAGGTTTTTATCATGGCAGAAAATAACAGCACGAACGCTGAACAAAAAGTTAGTTTTAAAGATACTCTTAATCTTCCACATACTGATTTTCCTATTAGAGCGAATACCAAGCAAGATGATCCTGCTTTAATTGAGCGCTGGAAAGAAGAACAGTTATTTGACACTTCATTCGCCTGCCATGAGGGTAATGAAAAGTTTATTCTTCACGATGGTCCGCCCTATGCCAATGGGCATATTCATATTGGCCACGCCTATAATAAAATTCTCAAAGATATTGTTTGTAAATCGCAGCGCATGATGGGCAAACATGTTCCGGTAATTCCGGGTTGGGATTGCCATGGATTGCCAATTGAGCTTAAAGTAACGCAAGAAAATCCTGGTTTAACAGGTTCTGCCTTAAAAAAAGCGTGCCGCGCTTATGCGCAAAAATGGATTGATATCCAACGGGAAGAGTTTAAGCGCTTGGGCGTTTTAATGCGTTGGGATAAGCCATACATCACCATGAGCTATGAATATGAATCATCAATTTTGCATGCGTTTGCTAAATTCGTTTCTGGCGGATACATCGAACGTAAAAATAAAACTGTACCGTGGTGCGCGTCGTGCCAAACGGTACTTGCGCAAGCCGAAATTGAATACCAAGATCAAAAAGATCCTTCGGTGTTTGTCTTATTTCCTTTGCAACGGGAAGCTACTGAAAAATTATTTCCAAATGTGGGCAAAGTAAATCTTTTAGTTTGGACCACCACTCCGTGGACATTGCCCCTTAATCGTGCCGTGATGGCCAAGCCTCAAGCGACCTATGTGGTTCTAAATATCAACGATACACTCGTTATGGTTGCGCAAGAACTCGCTGATAAAATTGCTACCATGATGGGGGTTGAGAAAAAAATTGTTGCCGAATGTAAGGCTGAGCAGTTAGTGTCTGGTGGTGGGAAAGTACATCATCCATTCATTGATAGCCTCGTTCCGTTGATCCTTTCTGATACTGTGAGTCTTGATGATGGTACGGCATTTGTGCATTGTGCTCCCGGATGCGGACCAGAAGACTATGAAGTCGGGGTTAAAAATAATTTAGAAATTTTTTCCCCTATTAGCCCCGATGGTAAATATACGGTTGGAATTTTACCAAAAGAGTTAGAAGGGATGCCGGTTACTGATGGCCAAATATGGGTAATAAAAAAATTAGCTGAAGTAGGAACATTATTCCATAAAATGAGCATTAAGCATCCATATCCGTATTGCTGGCGTTCCCATACTCCTCTTATTTTTCGCGCAACCAAGCAATGGTTTTGTGATTTATCAAAAGATGGGCTCAAAGAGCGTGCACTCGATGAAGCAGATACCATTCATGCATTGCCCGATAAATCTATTAATCGTTTAAAGGCTACCATTCAAGGCCGTTTAGAATGGGTGTTATCCCGCCAACGCACGTGGGGAGTTCCAATTCCTGCATTAATCTGCCAAAAATGTGATTATACGCATTCTACTCCCGAGCTTATTACTCATGTTGCTAACGAAGTTGCCAAGAAGGGTATTGAATATTGGGATGATGCGAGCGTAGATGAATTACTTCCAAAAGATTTCAAATGTCCTGATTGCGGTGCCCAGGAATTCAAAAAAGAGAATGATATTCTTGATGTTTGGTTTGATTCAGGCGTGAGCCATTATGCAGTATTGGCGAAGAATCCTGAGCAAGCGTTTCCTGCCAACATGTATTTGGAGGGCAAAGACCAACATCGCGGTTGGTTCCAAAGTTCATTGCTCACGAGCGTGGTTCTGGAGAATAAAGCGCCGATGAGAGAGATCGTGACTCATGGATTCACGGTGGATTCTCAAGGCAGAAAAATGTCTAAATCATTAGGCAACGTGGTCAGCCCGCAAGAAATGATGGATCAATTGGGCACTGATGGGTTGCGCCTCTGGGCTTCCGGAATTGATTTGTCTGGAGAGGCAATTGTTTCACAGTTACTACTTGATAACGTAAAAGAGACGTTCCGTAAAATCCGTAACACTGCGCGATTCCTGCTCTCCAACATCAATGATTTTGATATCGAAAAAGATGCAATTGCCTTAGACGAGCTTTTGCTTATCGATCAATATGCGCTGCAAAAATTAGTTGAAGTGAATAGTGAGGTGATCAAGGCATATGAAAAATATGATTTTACTGCCGTTTACCATGCGCTTAATGATTATTGCACGGCCGAATTAAGCTCATACTATTTAGATATCATTAAAGATAGATTGTATGTTGAAAAAGCAGATGGGCACAAGCGCCGTTCTGCCCAAACAGCATGCTGGTATATTTTAGATGCACTTACTAAACTCATTGCACCAATCATGAGCTTTGCAGCGGAGCAGATCTCTGATAATTATCAAAAAAATAAAAAGCAATCGATTCACTTGCAAGAGTTTGCGACACTAAAAAAAATTTCTTATGAAAAGGTTTACGAAGAACGGTGGAAGATGCTGCGATCAATTCGTTCTGCGGTGCTCAAAGCCATGGAAGGATTGCGCGAGAAAGGAATCATTAAACATTCTCTTGAAGCAAGCGTGACTATGCATGTTGAAAATGATGCGCCCTTTGCAAAACTGTTTGCTGATTTGGTAAATGATTTGCAACATGGTGCCCAAGATGCCAATGCATTCTTTGAAGAGTTCTTTATTGTTTCGCAAATTATCTTTGCACCGACCAAGCAAGGATTAGAGCAATCTGAATATCCGGGATTATTTGTTTCGGTAGCAAAAGCGCCGGGGGAAAAGTGTCCCCGTTGCTGGCAATGGAAAGAAACGGTTCACGAACATAAGCTTTGCGCACGTTGCCAAGGGATTGTAAAATAAATCATATGAAAATTGCGAGTTTATTTCTTATGATAGCTATCAATATGGGAGCAGTTGCTCCCACCAATCTCAAGAAAGTATTTTTTATTGTTGGTCCTGCAGGAAGCGGTAAAACTACGATTGCAGAGCTGATTCAAAAGAGAAATAGCGATCAAGTTGCTCATTTTTCCGTAGGCAATCTCTTGCGAATAGAAGCTCAAAAAGATACAGAGCGTGGACGCATGATTAAGCAGATAGTTGATAATGCGCAGATTGTACCGCTTGGAGTTGGTATGGATGTGGTAAAGAGGGCGCTTCAAGAAACATCAAAGCATATTATTCTGCTCGATGGATTTCCTCCGACCTTTGAATATGCAATTGCTTTTCAAGAGCTTGCCAAACAAGATCACGCAATTAAACTTATCGGCGCTATCGAGATTTTTCTTGAGGAAGATATTGCAAAAGAACGAGTTTTAAAAAGAAATCGAACTGATGATGTGGCTGCTGTTTTTGAAAAACGTTATAAGCGATACGTTCAAAATGCAGAGGTTTTGAATGCCTGGTATAAAGAATATTACACTTTCAATTCAATCTCAGGTGATCAATCATTAGAAGTGATAATTGATTCTATTCAAGCCAAAATTTTAAAGACAATCGCTCTTACTGATGAATAAACTTATCGCGATCTGCTTGCCTCCAACAATTTAATGAGAGCCGATCTGGTTGCAACATCTGATTTAAGTTGCGCGAGCTTCAACGCGTCATTACCCTGATTGTATTTTTTAAAATCAAATCCAGGCGTGGCCAAAATCTTAGCGACAATCGCGATATTTCCATCGACGGTTGCCATGAGTAGCGCCGTGAGCCCATAGATATTTTTGATGTTTACATCTATTCCTGGCGTGCCTAATAATTTAAGGGCCATCGTGAGTTTTTTTTCTGCTACTGCAATCATTAATGCGGTTTGTTCCAGATCTTCATCCTGCGCATTGATAAGTAATTCAGGTACTTCAAGTAAACGGGCAACTATTTCTGGGCTGGACCTGCGGACTGCAAACATTAATGGAGTAGAACCTCTAACATCCTTTTTATTTACATCAATTCCCGGAACTTTCAAAATTCTATTAAGAAGTCGAAGATCCTTCAATAAAAGTGCAGTAAGCAATGGAGTTAATGGGGAACTGCTCAAAGTTTGATTGATATCCAGTTTGGGTGAAGTTATAAAAAGTTCTATAATAAGCGGATTCCCCTTACTAACAGCATATCGTAGAGCGGTCATGCCGTTTTTGTTTCGCTCATTAACAAGTATGTTCTTTGCATTCAGTAATAAAAAAACAACCGGTGCATGTTCGCCATTTGCCGCGTACATGAGTGCGCTTGCTCCATCTTTGCCCGTTAAATTTGGATTTGCTCCCGCTTCTAACAATAGTTTAACCACCTCAGCATGCCCCTCATCAGCCGCGAGAATCAATGCGGTAGTACCAAATATATTCTGTGCATCTACTTGTATGCCTCGTTTTGAGAGGAGTTTTTTTACTATTGCAGGATTGCCTTCACCTGCTGCAATCATGAGTGCAGTGCGACCTCTTTTACTTTTTGCGTTTACGTTTACACCCGGCACCGATAAAAGGGCCTCTACCATTTTAAGATCACCTCTTTTGACCGCGTGCATGAGCTGAGTCCATCCAATATCATCTTGATAATTAAGATCCAGTACGATTGGAGTTTCCAGGGCGGCAGGGGCTTCTAAGCTTGATGAGAAAGTAAAAGATTGTAATGCGATCACTAAAACTATAATTTTTAAAGTTTTCATTTTCATATTTCTCTCTTTTATAACTTCACTTATTTCATATTAAACTATACGAAATTGGGACCGTTAGAGTCGAGAATAGAATAAAAGCTTTATTTTTTGTCTGATATTTTGCTCATTATGTAAACTATCGTATAAGTAAAAAATTATTCGGATTTTTGCACCAAAGAAAAAAGCAGCGACTTTTTACATCGCTGCTTTTCTAATTAACTGAGTCAATAATTACAATGCCAGATCGTCTACAGCTTTTTTCAACTCTTTAATCTTCGTTTGAAGATCATTCAAGTTTCCTTTGCCTGCTTGATCTAATATATTTTGCAGTCTCTTAATTTCTTTCTCAATGTTTTTAGCTTGAGTTTTGCCTTCTTTAACTTCAGTATCAAGTTTTTTCATATCTGCGCTTAATTCAGAAGGTGGTTCATCTTGCTCTGCTTTGGCCTTGGCATTATTTACTCTGCGCATTTTAGGCTCAAGAGACTCGTTAAGTTTCTCAAGTTCTTCTTTCTTAGTTTCAATCTGCGCTTCGTAGTCAACGCCACTTTGCTTTCCAAAATAAGCAGAATATTTTGCTGAAATATTTTCGCGGTGCTTTGGATTAGCTCCCATAGGTACGGTAGCAAGTACTTGGCTTTGCTTAGAAACATTGGTGATCTGAGTATTGATCGAGTCAACTTCCTTACGCGCATCTTTATAGGAATCTTTTATGGTTTTTTTATATTGTTTCTTAAGCGAATCGGGCACGTTTGCTAGATGGCGCTTTAAGTTGCGCGCTGCGCTCGCTGCTTTGCCGATAGTGTCAGTTGCCGTTTTGATCAAATCCGGCAGTTGTTTATCAGGTGCATCAGCACTTTTTACGTGCTTTTCGATATTAGCAAAGTTAACATTTTCATGTACGGTGTTACCAAACTCATCAAGCGCGAGCGTAAACTCTTTTTCATAGTTGTCGGCTTTTTTAGCAGCAGTGTTCTTTTGGTCTTCTTCTTTTTTGCCCGCTTCAGCTTTTTTCTCGCCGCCTTCTTTTCCACCAGTGCCTTTGTCGCCTGGTTTTAAGGCATCAGATTTTTTATCTTCACCTTTTGCTGGAGCTTCCAATGATGAGGTGCCAAAGCGATCAGCATCGCGGCCTCGTCCATAGGTTTGCGCTCGTTCGGGTTGCGGTGCACTGCTGCTAATTGCAGCTCCTGGATACCTGCCACGGCGTGATTCTTCAAGCGCACGCTTTTGAGCAGCTTCTTCAGATTCTTTTATTTTTTTAGCAGTTGGATCATACTTTTCAAAAATTTTATCGAGTTCTGCTGGAATCGCTAAAATGGCGGTTGCTTCATGTAATGAAAGTAAAACACTGCGAACAGCGGTACGTGAATCAGTGCTCATTTTATCAATAGCAGAGCTTAATTGAATTTTGGGCTCATTTCTGAGTAATGAATCGCGTACTTTTGCCAGATTATTATTAAGAGACTCATCTTTAATGAAATCATCAAGATACTTAAATGCACCTGAGCGCGAATCACGATCTTTTACTTTATTAAGTTTTGCTTGAAATTCATCTATTTGCGCCACAAAACTGTTCCATGATAAATTCACTGGCCAGTTGCGCAATTTGCCTTCTTTAACCCACGTTGGAATTTTGCCGGGTAATTCAACCATAATTTGAGCTTTATTCATAAAATTATTGATGCTGATCAAAACGGTATCAATTAATTTTATTGCAGCCAATTGTTTATCCGAGGGCACTATCGGCTTATCAACTGGCTTAGGCTCAGCAGGAGGAGTTGGCGACGTATAGGTAGGCTTTGCAATCTCCGGCTGCGGTTGTTGCGGCGCTTGCGTTGCTGCTTCGCTAAATACTTTTTCCATTTCTTCCAGAAGTTGGCTTTCAGACATTTCTGAATAACGCTTTACTTCCGCATCGAATTTCTCTTTAGTTTCTCTTTTTTTAATCTCTTCTTCGGGAACGCCTTGCGCTCGCAATTGCGCTTCAGTAGGCAGCGCATTCACATAACGTTCTACTTCTTTGCCAATCTCTTCAAGCATTTTTAAATCCTCAGAGGAAAGTTCCGGAGTGGGGGCTGCGTGCATTGTGCCGGGCGCACATAAAAATATCGCAAATACTAGAAATGTAGCTAAGCTTTTGATGCTTTGAATAAAATTCTTCATATAAGAGCCTCGTAAAAGTTACTATACCATTTGAAAAAGTGAATACCTTTCACCGTGCAGAATATCACAAAAAGGGCATTTTTCATATGTATTTTAGTTTACAAAATAAACCCGGCTTTCTTCTCATGGAAGCATTGGTGGCAATATTGCTACTTTCAAGCTTTAGCGTAGTGATTGGCTGGTATTGGCGAAATCTCAGCCTCGATCAAAAGAATGCTGAATCTCAGTTGCGGGCACTTTCAGCAGCCGGCCAGATGGTTGATAATCTCTCGTGGCAACGCACGAATATGGCAGCATTAAAAAAAGAAGAAAAAAGCACCATTTCATTGGTAGAATCGCGTAGTATACAGCCCCAAATTATTAAAGGTTCGCTTAAATATCTTGATCGCGCGCAATTGATACGTGTTACTGTCTCGTCTAATAAAAGACCAATAGCATTAGAAGCCATTTGCGTGGAGCAGCATGATTAATAAGAATGCGGGATTTTCATTGATTGAATGTTTAATTTATTGCGCTATTGCCTGCTTCTTAAGCATGATGGCATTTACTTTTTTTAATCGAACGTTTACCAGTGCAATGACTTTTTCTCGCAATCAACAAGAAATAGTAAGTGCATGGTCTGCTCAGCATCTCTTGCGCAAAGATCTTCAGGCTGCCTTAGGCAGCTCGCTTGTGTGGAATGAAAGCGCGGGATTGGTATGCAAAATTTCTCAAGAATGTGTTGGATGGCAAATGCGCAACGGCATGCTCTATCGGATTAAAGGTGATTACAATTTTAGTACTCGCGAATGGGTAAAGAGATCATCGGCTCTCATTGCGCAAAAAGTCACTCAATTTGATGTTGTGATTCCAAATAATCCGCAAAACATTGAAGCAGTTTCTTATACGATTGGCATTGGCAAAACGATTTGGCATCAAAAAGTATTTCTTTTACAAAAGGTTGTATCATGAAAACAGAATCAAGCGGTTCAACAGTATTGATGATTATGCTGTTAATGGGAGTTTTATCTGCTTTTTTGCTCACCATTGTCCATGAAGGGAGCTTGTTACGGCTTTTTGTTGCTCAACAAATAAACGCGGAGAATAATGAACGCTTAGTTCATGGGTTGCTTGCGTATGGCGTAGTGCAGGCCAAAAAAAACTACGAATATTTAATGGAGCCTCATGAATCTATTCTTGAATTACCTCTTGATAAATCTTCCGGAAGAGTGCTACTAACCGGCACTCGGGCAGGGATACAGGTTGCCGCCCAGCTGATTAAGGGCCCCCAAGCCACAATTCAGGTATCCTGCCTTTTAGCCCGAAATTCCGATAAAAAATTCACAATTCAGGGTTTTCAAAGGGAGTCCTTTGCTTTATAATAAGGATAAATATTCCTTATTATCTGAAAGGATCAAAAATGAAAGTATATTTGCTTAAAGACGTAGAAAAAGTGGGCCTGGCTGGTGAAATAATCAAAGTGAGCGATGGATTTGCGCGCAATAATCTTTTCCCGCGTAAATTAGCTTTGGAAGTGACTCCTGATAAAGAAGGATATTTCAAGGCGCGCGAAAAAGTAGTTGAAAAACGTCAGGAAAAGATTGCTACTCAAACCTCTATGTTGGCAGAAAAAATCAAATCTCTAAAATTAACTTTGAAACGTAAACTGCATGATGATGGCAAGCTTTACGGATCAGTAAATCCAAATGAGATTGTGGAACTTCTTGCCCAAAGCGGAATCAGTGTTGCTAAAAACCAGGTTGAAATGGAAAAATCAATCAAGGAAAAAGGCAATTATGAAGTTACTATTAAGCTTTCTTCCCGCCTTCAACCAAAGCTTAATTTGAGCGTAGTCTCTGAGACGAAATAACCCTATTTTACTGAATGAAAGGGGGAATACTCGTGCAGAAAGATAAACGCTTTACCCCTAAAACGGTTGATGCTGAGCGGACGATTGGCAGAATGTTGCCCTCAAGCCCCGATGCTGAGCGTTCGGTGCTTGCAGCATTATTGCTTAATGATGAAAACGTGCCGCTCGCTTCTGAAATTATCACCGCGAATGACTTTTATCACAGTGCTCATAAACTCATTTATCAAGCGATTCTTGATCTCTCCTTGGCGCGCCAACGCATAGATTTAGTCACCTTGCAAGATGAGCTCACCAAACGTGGCCAACTGGAAAATGTGGGCGGCGTAATCTATTTGGTCTCGTTGCAAGAAGATTTGCCTTCAATTGGATTTGTAGAACAACATGCGCGCATCGTTCGTCAAAAGGCAGTATTGCGCGAATTGATTGGTTCTGCTGCGCATATTATTTCTAATTGCTATGATCAAAATGATCAAAATATTGATGCGGTGCTGGATGAAGCAGAGAAAGTAATTTTTCAGATTTCCAACAAGCGCTCTACTCAGAGCTTTGTGCAATTAAATATATGGCTCAAAAAAACATTTAAACATCTTTCTGAGTTAAAGAGCCATGCTAAAGGAATTACCGGTGTTGCCTCAGGATATAAAAAATTAGATCAGATGACTTCTGGTTTCCAAAAAGGGGACTTTATAGTTTTAGCGGCCAGACCTTCCATGGGTAAAACAGCGCTTTCTTTAAGTTTAGCATCTACTGCAGCAGCGGAAGGCCATTCGGTTGGATTTTTTTCTTTAGAAATGTCTGCCGAGCAGCTCACGCTTCGTTTACTTTCATCTGAATCCGGAATTGCGCATCATCATATTCGCAATGCAACCATATCTTCTGAAGAGTGGCTTGAGCTTACTAAGGTGGCCGGCGCTCTGGGGGAGATGAAACTTTTCATTGATGATACGGCAATGCTTAATATTATGGATTTGCGGGCTAAAGCGCGCAAGCTCAAAGCTGAGCATAACGTGCAACTTTTGGTGGTGGATTATTTGCAGCTGCTGCATTCTGCCAAAAAGCATGAAAACCGACATCAAGAGGTTTCAGAAATTTCGCGTTCGCTTAAAGCGCTTGCAAAAGAATTAGAAGTGCCCATTATTGCGCTTTCACAGCTTTCTCGCGCGGTGGATAGCCGTATGGATAAGCGCCCTATGCTTTCAGATTTACGTGAATCTGGTGCAATTGAGCAAGATGCCGATCTTATTATGTTTCTATATCGTGAAAGTGTGTATAACCAGGAGACAGAAAATCCTGCGCTTTCTGAATTGATTATCGGCAAGCAGCGTAACGGACCAACCGGCACGGTACACTTGCATTTTGCAAAAGAGCAGACTAAGTTCGAAGATATTGATGACTGATCTTAAATTTGAGGTGGATCATGAAGCATGTCTTTTTATTCTTATCTATTACTTGTCTCTCCTTTTCATGTGAAAAAGCTCCTTCGCCTCAGAGAACCTATGTCTCAAAAGAAAAAAAAGCGATTGAGCAACTTAAAAATGCTCTAAAAGCCTATAGCAGTATTGGTCGAAATAGGGTCTATGAGGATTTTCTATGCCACGCGGTTCGTAATGCATACCAACAGATGGAAAAAATAATCTTTGCCCGTATTAAAAAAGAAGTGCCCAAAAGCCAACAAGCGGCAATTTTAAAAAATAGTTTTTTAGTAGCTGCTTCAGTAGACAACATTTCGCATATCAAGCGAATAATGGCAGAGGGTCAGACTATTTTTGGTAAAGCTGCTTTTAGAAAAATTAAATTTCAAGCATTACGAGTTGGCGTGAATAATGAGAAAACCGCAGTGATCAGCTTGATGTTGCAAAATAGCGCATCTTCAGATTCTGATTCAGGTGAAAGTGCGCTTTCAGTTGCTATAAAAGCAAACAGTCTGCCTATGCTAAAATTTTTACTTCATGAAAAAAAATTATCAACCAATATAAGAGGGCCCAACAATTTTGCGTGTTTGCTAACTTGGGTAATCACTTTAAATAATGGGTTGCCTTACGCCCAATTATTGCTTGATTACGGAGCTGCTCTTGACGGTGCTTTAGAGCCCCCACTCAAACTTAAAGCTAAATGCCGACCATTAATGCATGCGGCGATTGATAATAAGGCAGCTGCTATCAATTTTTTACTTGCGCGCGGTGCTGATTCTCGTTTGCGCATGGGAGCTGGTGAAACGGCGCTTCATCAAGCTGCCAAGAGAGGTAATGTGGAAAGCGTGAGGGCCTTAGCGAACGGCGCTCCTTTTATCAATATTGAACAAATCGAAACAGCTCTTAATGAAAGCAGCAGTCATCCGGCAGAAAGTTGCTATGGTGCATGGGCTCAAAATCGTTTGCGAATTCTGCCGATAGATATAAAGTTCAAAATATTCCAGATGTGCGCAAGTGGCGTGGATTGCAGTCTAGCAGATCAAAGTGGAAAAACAGCACTGGACGTTGCTCAAATTAAAATGGAAGAAGTAAATGGCGAACAAAAAGAGCGCTATAGTCAAATTGTTAAAATTTTGAGCGATCAGACTAATTTAGGATAATAAGCAAGTTGTGCGGAAGTGGTGCCTTGGCTTAAAACCTGGGCGCCATGCCGCTTATAGAAAGCGATCAATTTGGGAAGCATATCTTCTGAGCGTTCGCCTTCTGCAAGATCAAAAGGGCATGCTTGCCAGTTAATCGTGATGCATTTCATTTGCGTAAGTTCAGCGAGAGCAAATTTGAGGAGCTTGCTGCCATACGAATGCTGGCGGTGCTCTTTAGGAATATGCAAACGAGAAATATAGCCGGTTTTAGACAATTTATTATAAGAAAACATTATGTAGCCAAGCTCCTGAGAAGAAGAGCAGCTACTTTTAATTCTTGTTTCATAGTAGATGCCTGTCTCAGTCTCGTAGTAAGATGTCTCATAAGCAGAGGAATCAATAGTCACCGTAGTATTAATAACCGTGTGAGGCACCGGAGTCGGCGCGAGGGTTTGAGCAGTTTCTGCCGGCTGCCCGCCCATAAGAAGCGCGGAAAATGCAATTCTAATAGGAAATGCGAGATAAGAAAGCATTGATTTGAGGCCTTTTTATAATTTTACAAGACGTTAAATAAAACCTTAAAGGATTGATTGGTTTTTGTCAAAACCGTGGGTATATTGGGAAGAAAAAGTTAAAAATAGGGCAAAAGAAGGATGGGTATGCGTGTTTTAGGAATAGATCCGGGGTTTTCATTCACAGGGTATGCTATAGTAGTAAAAGAGCAAAATAAGAGTGGATTAATTGATTTTGGCTATTTAAGGCTTCCACAATCTAAATCATTACAGGAAAGAGTAGCTCTGTTTCATGATGCACTTGAACAAAAAATAATTAACTTTCAGGTGACCCATCTTTCTATCGAAACACCATTTTTAGGCAAAAATGCTCAAAACTTCCTTAAATTAGGATATTTACGGGGCATTCTTTATCTACTTGCCCATAAGCATAATCTCACGCTCTTTGAATTTGCGCCCACGCAAATCAAGCAATCACTCACTGGTTTTGGTGGCGCCAGCAAGGATCAAGTGGCCCGCGTTTTATTTCAACTATTTCCTACGTTAGCAAAACCAGATAAATATGATGCAACCGATGCTTTAGCGATTAGCTTATGCGGGTTATGGCAGACTAAGTATAATGCTTTAAAATAAGCAAGCTCCAATCAAGAGAGACCGATAGATATGCTACCGGCCTCTTGATTACTTGGTCGATTATTATTAGCTTATTCTAAAACTCTACCACCAACGGTTCGACCAGCTTGGCGTGCGATAATATCAGACAATTTCTCATTCTGAACACTAAACACTTGCTTAACTGAACCCGCTGGGTTGTAAATAGGATAAAAAACGGTATACATAGTTCCGTTAGCACTTAACATAATACGTCCTTTTTGATTCTGAGTTGATAGCTTTGCAGTTTGATTAGGAGCGTAACGTGCGCCTTCAATAGTCATAACTTTATCAGTGTCGTTTAAGATCTGCACTTCATCGGGTATGTATTTACCATCTTGATAGCCCGCATAAAGACTTACGCTTGTAATGCTCAGTATCACCGCAAATAATGATAATTTAGAAAAAATATTCATAAATTCTCCTTTGAATCTTTATTGCAATTCACAAATAAAGATAGCCATATAGCAAAACCTCTTTGCTATTTCAATTTGAATATATCACGAGGGGGGGGGTAAAAACAATGGTTTTAAAAGGCTTTTTTGAGGTTTTGGACTGGTCAGGGCACATTCAGGGTAATGGCTCAGGCAGCAGGTTCAATTTAGGAGTAAATTTAATAAACTCTTGCTTTTTCAATATGCTCTTAGATAGCCTACCCCTAAGGGCTAGGGAAGTAGGGATCCCAAACTCACTTGCGGTACCATTACCAAAAGGAGGCTGGATGAAGAATCTATTATATAATCTTGATTCCAAGATTAACCAATCATTTTCTTTACAATTAAACACGCATGCCGGAATCTCTGAGCAACAAATCTTAGCGTTGCAAGATTTATTCTTAACTAATGGCGTGCATTATATTGGAGTTTCTTCTATTAAAGAAGGGCGCACCATTATTTATAAATTTCTTGAAGCGTTGCGCTGTTATCAATCGGTTGCATGTTTTACTATTGATGGCATCACGCTCAAAAAAAGCATTTTGGATCTTCATAAGCAGCTACTCACAAAAAATATTGATCGTTTCTTAGTCGAAGAATTCAACAGTGATTTTTTGTGGATTGAGCAAGAAAACTTTTTTATGCAGAACTGCTTACGACTCGAAGAAAAAATTTTCGCGCTAGGCCTTGATCAACATATGCCCATCATTATACTTTCACCGTTTTCGACGGCTACATGAAGAAATATGTTATGATGATGACGCTTTTTTCCCCTATAATAGCCGCTAACGAACACGTTGATCCACTTCCGATTGGCAATTTTGCCTTGCCTATTTCGCAACAACCAAGCCCTTTATTTAGTTTCGGCCAAAATATTGTGGATAAGCATGATGCGCTCGGTTATGTAAATCCTATTTATTTTAAAGGTAAAGATAGAAAGATATTTTTTAATGAGCTGATTGCTATCTATGGGCTCACTGATGAAGCTTCATTATTTATCCAACTTCCCGCACCAGCGATTAATAAAGAGAACCATCTTTTTTCTTCGGGATTTGGAGATTTGCTTATTCAAGGCGAATACGCTTACTTTGATAGAAGAAATGCAAATTCAGTTTCACAAGCAACCATTGTGGGTAGCATCTTTTTGCCGACCGGCATTTTTCAAGAAGACGGCCCTAATGCTTCGCCGCATGTGCCATTCACGGGCTTAGGCTCTACCGCATTTTTCTTGGGGGCAACTGCTTCGCATACCACTTTTAATTGGTATATGTTTACTTCCCTAGGCGGAGTTTTTACCACCAATACAAAAAAGAAGAGCAAGTTAGGTAATTCTTGCCTCTATCAGGCTGGCATCGGCCGCAACATAGCCCATTTTAATGATAAAATACTGCTTCTGCTCTTTGAACTTGATGGCATTACCAGTAAGCATGATCGTATAGAAGGAATAACTGATTTTAATTCGGGTGGCAACGTTATCTTTTGTGGGCCATGCCTATATTTTTCCACTCGGCGATTGATATTCCAAGCCGGCATTCAAGTGCCGGTTTATCAAAAGCTGCATGGATTCCAATCCAAAATATCTTATCAGATTTCAATTAGTTTCGCGTGGCTTTTTAACCATGACGATTACGATAGAAAATAAGAAAAATAGTTTTCTGATAATGCATATTATGTAAAAATGGTTAATTCTTTATAAAGGAAAAAGAACAATCAAAATAAGGATTTTAAAAGAATTGGCCAGATATTAAAAAGGAACTAATAAAGAGAATTAAATATGGATAAACATACTATTATTATTCATATAAAGGAATATATCTTTATTAAAAGAGCGCACGTACCAATTAACGCCCATCGGGCAGGAATGCCCAGACCCAGACAAATAATATTAAGCCAACATGCTATCAAAAAGGCCTATCTTGAGGATAAGCCTTTAAAATATAAGGTTAAACTATTTTTTGAAACCCAAAACGGGAAACTTGGACGCGAATTAGTTCTCCCCAACCGCTTTTCTTGCATAATCGAGCGTGGTATTTAATTGTTGTAAACGAATTCGGTCTACGCCCATCAAGAGGCCCATTCGAAGTCTCATGTGTGCCAGTTCATTAAGTTTTCGTTTAAGTGAAGCTAATTCTTCACTTCCATTTTTTATCAGTTCAGAAATAGCGCTGCACAATTCTTCCAACTCACCTAATTCTTCTGAAATTTGCTGTCCAGTCTGCTTTTGCTCTTGAGTAGCATTATGTAAGGTTACTATTTGAGCCACGATCTCACCCAACGTTGATTGAAATTCATATGTTCTTGTTAATGATTGATTATTGCGTACTTCTATATCTTTCAATAGCTTCTTCATTTCATTAATCTGCTCCATTCTTGTTGAGTGATCAACTTTGAGGCTTTGGCTATGAGCAATAATACTAGAATTCAATGCTGCCGAATCTCTCTCAATAGTAGTGGCTTTAGGAAGTAATTTGCCCGACATTACCTGCGAAAGACGCTGAGCTGATTGCGCAATTTCTTGGAATTTTCTCATAAAAAACTTTTTATTGGCGATTCCAAATGTTTCAAACGCAAGCAAATAGGCAGTAAGCCCGATACCGCCAAAAAGAAGTATTTTATCCGTTATCCAACTCGCGTCTGATTTGATAGTATTGGGAATCGTTTTGGGGAGATAATTACAGATGTAATTGGTGAGCAAATCCCTTTTTATAGTTCCGATCATGGGCGCTATAAATAAATAAGGTTTGGAATCTTCAAGCAATTGCCAGGAGAGTAATCTCCCCTTCGCTAAATTTCGATTTGCTAAATAGGCTGCCCCACAAGCTCCTGCTGCCATCAATGCCGGCGCTCCATAACTTCTTGCTAGTTCTGCATGATAAGGAGTTAAATAATTAGATACTGAAGATAGAGCATATTCATTAGCGGCTTGAGCTACTGCTGGATGGCATAAAAGAGCGGGAGAAAGATTTATGGCACTTTTTGCTACCGTTTTATAGGTTTCCTTCTTTCCTTTAGCAAGATCCAAAGGATTTATGCCAACATTCCTGGAAATAAGACATCCGCCCACGCCATAGCCCGCATAGCGTATTATAGGCGGCACTAATGCCGCAGCTACGCCATTTTCAGGCAAAACGCGCGAAACCACCATTTGAGAAAGTTCAGGGCCATACCGTCCAACACCCAGGGCAATCGCGGGAGCCACGTATGGAGTAACCATACTGGCATTATCAGCATTCATGGAATACACGTTGAAAGGCATCAAGCATGTGATAGCTGCTATAAAAATTATTTTAATATTATTTTGATTGAATTGCATAACCATCCTTTAGAATAATTAGTCTAGATCTGTTGCAAGCGCAGGAGCAGCAATTACCCTCTTTCCCAATAGAGAATCAATTCGATCGCACGATCGATTAAAATCAGTTGAAAATTCTCCATAGTTTTTCAGCAAGAGATTCATTCCTGATTGTTCCCGCTGAATCTGTTCCTTGAGTGCCAGGCGCTCTTGTCCCCAATGGGTGACTTCAG
>CAYMRF010000016.1:0-24450 GCA_964392765.1 uncultured Pseudomonadota bacterium | reverse complement strand
TAAGGCCGGTAAATAATAAGAGGAGTGCAGTTACTAAATCAGGTTGTTTACGAATTAATAAAAAACTGATCAAAAGCATAGTAAGAACGGGCAGAAATTGCCTAAATGAGAAAGACATGGTGTCTTTTTCCGTATAGAAATAATAGGTGGCATAGGCAGGAAAAAATAGCTTTGCTAATTCGGAAGGCTGAATCCTAAAAAAACCAAGATCTACCCATCGTTGGCCACCCATGCCCACATGACCTTTAAAGATCGTAAATATTAAAAGACCGATCACGGCAAAATAGGCGAAATATCCCCATCTCATTAATGCTCTAAAATCGGTTGCTGAACATAACAAATAGATTATAAAGCCCGACGCTATTCCAAATGCTTGCTTCTTAAAAAAAAGAGAAAAGGGTTGCTCTGGCTTATAGGTTGCACTAAAGACAAAAAATAAACCAATGCTTGTTAACACAATAACAAGAAAGAAACTCACCCAATCAAAATATCTGAAATAACGTCGGTCTATTAAAAACATAGTTATGATTTTAAGTGTTTTTTATGTACGGTTGTTTTCTCGTTAATAATGGATAGCTCTTCTTTTC
Organism: uncultured Pseudomonadota bacterium; assembly: GCA_964392765.1. GTDB lineage: Bacteria > Babelota > Babeliae > Babelales > Vermiphilaceae > BTUB01. Next base: position 23,863 of record CAYMRF010000016.1, on the reverse strand, counting down.
TATCGTCTTCTTCGATAAATCCATTTTCATCAAACATTAAGTAGATTGGAAGCAAGCTTTTATCTTGTTGTAATGCATTGAAGAGCGTATTGTAGAATATCGTGTTAAAGGTGACACAAATTGAAAGTATATCAGTGCTCATGCTTTTGGCTATTGCGCAGGCAACAGTGGTTTCGCTTAAAGTGCCCAGTGCAGAATCGGCGAGTGCCATGGAAACATCCATATCGCATACATTTCTGTCGATTCCCTCTTTCATATAAGGATTTGCATCATTTAAAACAGCACCAAGGGTTTTGGTATATTCTGTCATTGTTTTGAGATGGCTCTCGAGGCCCGCTTTCGTTTGATTTAAAATTTGTAGTATCGCGGGTTTATCTTGATTGATAAATTGAGCAATTACTGCCCGGGCGTATTGTTGATACCCAATAATAACTTTTTTTAAGGTCGTGTAATCTGATTGTTCGATCGTATTTAAACAATCTTTATTTGCTTTAAGCAAGAAAGCGCGCATTGGAAGCAATTCGTTTTGTAAATCATTGAGTTGTTTGGAAGTTTCTAGAGCTATTTTTTTTGCATCAGCTTCATTAACCGCTAGTTGTTTATTCATGCGTGCAGAAGCAGTGTGAATGTTAATGAGGGTTTTTTGTGTAACAGTTTGGCTTCCTAAAGAAAGTGATTCTAAGTATAAAAAGTTGCATAGAAGAGACATTTCTTCATGAGACAGTTTGGGTAGTTGTGAAATCCAAAAAGTAGCGTGCTCAGCGAGCTCTTTGGTGGTTATTTTTTCCGTAACATCTGAAACCTTCTCTTCTTTGGAAATGGCAATGCACGGAGTAAGTAATAAACTGAGCGCGAAAATAGTGAGTTTATTCATAAGATTCTCCTGTTTTTAGAATAATAATTTCAAGACAAAGAATAGCATGAATATTTTTTGATGTCCAGCGTGATTAATGTGAAGTTATAAGCGATAAATTACGGCAAAGGAGTTTTTTGTTTATCCGGGCTGATCATACCATGTTCATTAAACATAATCATGCAGTATTTTTGATCAATATTCATTTCTTTCATTAATCGGCATAATTCTTGATAATGTGCTAAATAAAATGATCCGCGTGCCATCTCGATTGATTCCCACATTTGTTTGTTAACGCCGCACATTGTGGTGATAATTTTCCAGGTCTTTTCACTTGCTTGCGTGTTAATGCGTTCTAATTCAATAAAAGATTTTACGGCAAAATAGGGAATATATTGAGAAATGCTATCCATAAAATCAAAGCGGCAATCTTCAGCTTGATCATCCCATTCAATCCAGTCTGAACGCAAATTTTCAGAAGCAAAATCGATCATTTCGCCTAAAACCTTTTTAACTTCTACAAATGCGATAATCACCACCTCTCTGGAGCGCTCGCGCGCTTCCAAAATGGCATCTTTACTATGATCAGTTAAATAGGCCTCTTTTACTGCGGTTTGGGCAGCATGCGCATAGGTTTGCCCTAGCATTCGATGATAGGTTTGTGCTTTTATAAATTCTTTATAGAGATTTTCTTGATGTGCATAATCAGCAGGATAAGGCAGATCTAGCGAGGGATTCATGCGCGTTTGAGCGATATTTTGCCAGCCTTGCCACATTTGGCAGAGGGTTGAACACGCAAGATCCTGCGCCTTAATGGTGGCTGCTGAACGCAGATAAGAGAAGTAAAAGAGATTAGCGCATAATTGCAAATCTTCAAGACTCATGAGCAATTTACTGTGCGGGGATATTACAAACGTATTTACCCATTCTTGAGCTTGATCACGATATTTTGAGGGCGTTAATTTGAGTGCTGAAATTGAAAAGGGGGAAATAAGAGAAAGTGCGAGAATTGCATACTTGATAACCATCTGGGCTCCTTTTTAAATTATTTCTCGACTCGGGCAAGCCCTCGCTCGAAACGAAAGGAACTTTGAGTATAGAGAATTTACCTGATGATCAAGCTGCCAATCGAGATTTTATAAAAAATCACTTGAAAAACTGGCCTTGCCAGTCATTTCTCAAGGAAATGACTGGTCGGGGCAGCCAGACTCGAACTGACAACCCCTCGCTCCCAAAGCGAGTGCGCTACCAATTGCGCCATGCCCCGACTAAATTTTTCATATATGAGAAAGAACGATAGTAAATGTATAGCTTTTTTTAGCTTGTTGCAAGTGGAATGTAACTATTTGCTTATTTTTTTTCTGGTTCGTCATCACCAACGGTGAAGACATGTCGTTCAGTCTTGTTGCCATCGCTGTTGGTGTAAACAAAGGTCTTCTTAAATTTAAAAAACGGCTTGGGCCCAACCAGTATAGCCATTCCGATATAGATAAGAAAAATTGCGATTACTGTTTTTCCAAGAGCTAGATCTATGCCAAACATCGTTTTGAGAATCATGGAGATGCCCCATGCAACGAAGAATGTGCCTAAGAATAGTGTCGGTGTTAAATTGAAATCCATGTGAGACCTTTATGTCTTGGGTAAGCTTACCAACCTTTTTAGGGCAAATGCTTTACCGGAAGATGTCTTTAAATATAATTCAAATAATTTTGCTCTTTCTTGCTCATCAAAACACAGATAAGTTACTAACTTCCATGGTTTGAAGGGGGCAGTGTAAATTGAGCCGCCAGCATTATGTGTTTCTAGTCGCTGCTTTAGATCTGTGGTGTAACCCACGTAGATTTTATCAGGATGAGTAGATGACTTTATAAGATAAACATAATACATAGATGAGAAAGAGACTGCCCATTCTTCGCTTATCCGGGGCTTCCGCCTCGGCAAGCTACGAAGGGCAACCTTCGCCTTTGCTTGTTAAGTTTTATTTAATGCCTTCATTAAGCTACTGGCGTCAGCCAACCGTAGCTCTCAAGAGCGAAGGTTGGGGTGAAAGATGGGGATCGAACCCACGACCCTCGGAACCACAACCCGATGCTCTACCAACTGAGCTACTTTCACCATATAATTCTGTCAAAAGATGTCATTATTATACGGAATTTAGGGTAAAATGCAAAAGGTTTTGCAATAACCCGGTTATCAAGTACTATAATAGCTTTATTAATCGTGTATTTACGCTCGTTTCCTTCGACAAGCTCAGGACGAGCGGCTTTTAAAGTTTATTACTCGCTCGTGGTGAGCTTGTCGAACCACTCGAGCGAAATAGGGATATCATGACCAAATTAACCGGATTAAAAGTTGCAATTCTCGTCACCGATGGTGTAGAAGAATCAGAATTGGTGCGTCCGCGCAAAGCGCTTGATGATGCTGGCGCCATCACCACACTGGTTTCTCCTAAGAAAAGTAAGGTTAAATCGTGGAGTGCGGGTAATTGGTCTGCTGAGTTTCCCGTGGATGTTCATCTGTTTGCGACCCATCCAGATAAGTTCGATGCATTATTATTGCCCGGCGGTGTAATGAACCCAGACAATTTACGCGCAATTCCTGAGGCAGTTGAATTCGTGAAGAAATTTGCAGATGCGGGCAAGCCTATTGCGGCAATCTGCCATGGCCCTTGGATGCTTATCAATGCGCAAGCAGTGAAAGGCCGCACGGTAACCTCATGGCCTTCGATCAAAGAAGATTTGATCAATGCTGGAGCAAATTGGCTGGATAAAGAAGCGGTTGATGATGGTAATTTAGTGACTAGTAGAAAGCCAAGTGATATCTCTGCATTTAATGCGAGAATGTTGCAAGTTTTTTCTAAAAAATAATTAGAAAATAAATTTGAATACAGAAGAGGCGATCTATAAAGGTCGCCTCTTTTATTAAGTTGTTTTTTGCTTTTCTTTGAGTGATTTTTCTATTTCAAGCATTTTAAATGCTCGATAAGCAGCCTGGCATCGCTTTTTAGTTGATGGATGATAATAGCTATCCTCTTCATTGCGATAATGGCAATTATCAATAAATGCCGCATGAGCAGCATCGAAATTTTTAAATGAATAGAGCAGGTCGGCTTCAAATTCAGTTTGTTGATGGTATGGCATTAAGCATTTGTTTTCTGTTCCATGAGTTGTGCTGAAATGATCGAGATATGCGGCTTCAAGAAGATGATTCTCTTGCAAGTGAGTGATTTCAATGATTATACGTGCTGCTTAATAAAATTGAATCGCTTGCGTGTGCTTTACCCAATTCAAGTATATTGGATATTTTGAATTGATTAGATTTGTTAAGCTTTGTTTCTTGCCGTGCTGCTGCAAATTGTTCATTTTCAAAATCAATTTTTACTGCTGCAGGATTAAGGCCTCTTTCTTGAAGCTTTAAAAAAATATCATGTTTTGCTTTGGCTTCAAATTTTTGCTTTTCTGTTTTCGCTTCAGCTTGTGTTTTGTTTACTTCTTGAAGCAGTGCAGCATATTCTTGGGGTGTAAGTTTTTTAAATAATGGATTTGCCGTGCGCACGTTTTCAAATCTGGTGACGAATTCATTCCAAGCCGCATCATTCATTTTTACGCACTTTTTGTAATCTTTTAAAATCTTTTTGTGGGCTTTTCTTAATTTTTGAGTTTCAGTTTGTTGCACCGTTGATCCGCTTTTTATGATGCGTTCCACTTCTTTGCGAAATCGAAAACAGTTAAAAATATCCACTTTAGTTTGATTAAAATGTTGTAAGGCGACTGCTCTTAAAGATGTTACTTTTTTAGTGGTACCAACAAACTTGAAAGAAGGCAGATACTCCATAGTTGTTGTCGGAGCATTAATTAAAAGAGTTACAAATGCTAAAGCCAATTGTAATTTCATAAAAACTCCATTTTGTTGATAGCTTATGCATTCCAAATATTCTTTAATCCCTTAGCAACGATAAGGCATCCCAGAGGTAACGTAATAGCAGTGCCAGTCATAAGAAGAAATTTCTTCATAGTCCCTTGTGTTTGTAAGCTATTTTTGAAGTGGTCAAGGTAAAGAGAATTAGCGCCTAATCCGCCAATGCCGACTAACGTGCCACCAAAACCTACTTGAGAAAGACCGAAAGTCCATCCCAGTGTTTTAGATGTTACGGTTGCAACAGCATTTGCTGCTGATGTTACTGCACCAACGGCCATTTCGCTTACTCCTGCTTGAGCATGAGGTGCGCTAAAAAGTATTCCTGTGAATGCTGCGGATAAGATTAATGATTTAATATAATTCATAACGTCTCCCTTTATCTTATAACTTTTTAATATAAAAATGTTAAAGAGGCGATCAAAAATCGCCTCTTTGAATTTAAATTATGCATTCCAAATATTACGCAAACCTTTCGAAACAAAGATGAAGCCAAGTGGTAAAGCAACTGCTGTTCCACCGACAACTAAAAGATTTTGTAACGTTTTATCTTGCGACTGGTTTTCTAATTGGCCTCTCTTGTGTCCAAGGAAAAGAGCATACGCGCCTAAGCCGCCTGCCGCTAACATTCCGCCGCCAAGAACTGCTTGTGTAAGACCAAAGCCCCAACCGAATGTTTTAGATACTACTGTTGCAAGAGCGCTACCCACGGTTTTTGCAGCGCTGATAGCCATATCAGTTTTATCTGCGCGGGCAGGAGTTGCCGATAAGAGCAATCCTAAGCATGCTACTGGTAACATAATTGATTTAAAAAATTTCATAATAAGTCTCCATTTAAAATACATTATATTTGTGACATGTTTAAATCTATCAAATATGTTGTATTTGTCAATTAAATTTGGCCCAGCATTATCCAAAAGCGCGGGATGGTGCGGGCTTCCTATATCTTTAAAATTATGCTAGTATTAACCATTAATAGATAAAATTGAGATAAAACTTTTCATATAGAAAAGTTTAAGGAGGTAACTATGTCACAAAATAATGATTGGATCAAGGTATATGGTGCCCGTGAGCACAACCTTAAAAACGTCGATGTCGCCATTCCTAAGGGCAAATTAACGGTAATTACGGGCCCTTCAGGGTCGGGTAAGAGCTCATTGGCCTTGGATATCCTTTTTACCGAGGGTAAACGCCGTTATATGGAATCTTTATCCTCCTATGCCCGACAGTTCCTGGGAATCGCTAAAAAGCCGGATTTTGATCGAATTGATGGTCTTTGCCCCTCTATTGCTATTGAGCAAAAGACGGTGGGGGCTAATCCCCGTTCAACGGTAGGCACCATTACTGAAATTTATGACTATTTACGGGTATTATTTGCCCGAATTGGTAGAGTTCATTGTCCAGAGTGCCATGCGCCCATTAGTGCTGAATCTCCTGAAAACATTACTCGAATGATTTTAGAAAAATTTGAAGGTGATCTTATTACTATCGCCGCGCCAGTGGCAGTTCAAAAAAAGGGTGAATTTGTTAATGAATTATTAACCCATTTCAAAAAGGGATTCTATAGATTTGCCATTGATGGCAAAACCTATCGCTTTAAATCTGAAGATGAGATTAAAAATTTAAAACTCGGCAAAACCTATAAGCACTCAATCGATCTTTTAATTGATGCTATTGAAGTGCAATCGCATGAAAAAAGCCGCCTTAATGAAGCGGTAGAAACTGCCAGTAAATTAGCAGGCGGTAGCTGCAAAGTAATAGTGGGATCTGATGAGCACATATATTCATCAAACCGTATGTGTACTCGTTGTGCCGTATCGGTGCCCGAACTTGAGCCGCGATTCTTCTCATTTAACTCTCCAATAGGAGCGTGCGAGAAGTGCCATGGCTTGGGTATTATTCATGAATGGCCATGGAATCCGGGAGATCCTGATGCATGGAAATCAAATTATCCTGATTTTTTTGGTAATAAATACGCCACTGAGCAAACCTGCTCTGAATGTTATGGCAAGCGCTTAAATAAGCTTGCTTTAGCGGTGAGCGTGGGTGAAGCTGATATTTTTGATTTGTGTAATAAATCAGTAAAAGATTTATTGCAGTTTTTTAAAGATTTAAAACTTACTGAGACGGAAAAACAAATCGGTTCAAGCCTTATTAAAGAAATTTCAGCTCGCTTAAAATTCTTAAACGATGTGGGACTTTCTTATTTATCAATGAATCGCTCAGCGCGTACGCTTTCGGGCGGTGAAGGACAGCGCATTCGTTTAGCAACGCAAATCGGCTCAGCATTAAGCGGGGTATTATATATTCTTGATGAGCCGAGTATTGGCTTGCATCAGCGAGATAATGATCGCTTAATTGCCACACTTAAAAAGCTGCGCGATCAAGGAAACACCGTAGTGGTGGTTGAGCATGATATTGACACCATGCAACAATCAGATTACCTGATTGATATGGGCCCGGCAGCGGGTATATTGGGTGGCACAGTGACGGCTGCCGGAACTCCGGAAATGGTTGCCAAAAACCCTAAATCGCTCACGGGTGCCTATTTATGCGGCAAAAGATCAATCGTGGCTCCTGCGAAAGTGCGCACGCCAAGTGGCCATTTAACTCTTGCGCACGCGAGTAAAAATAATCTTAAAGATGTCACGGCTAAATTCCCCTTGGGAGTAATGTGTGGTATTTCAGGCGTATCTGGATCAGGCAAAAGTACACTCATTATGCAAGAATTAGTGCCGGCTTTAGAAAGATCATTAAATCGCAAAGGGGGCATTACTAATGCTCTGAGCAAAATGCTTCCGTTTGGCCAAGATGATGATTTACAAGGTGCTCAACAACTTGAACATTTAATTGTGATCGATCAAAGTCCGATTGGTAGAACGCCGCGTTCAAATCCAGCAACCTATTTAGGAGTGTTTGATGATATTCGCAAATTATTTGCTGGCTTGCCAGAAAGTAATGCACGCGGATATAAGATCGGCAGATTTAGCTTTAACGTGGCAGAAGGGCGTTGCTTTGAGTGTAGTGGTGATGGCATTATCAAAGTAAGCATGCAATTCTTGCCTGAAGTAACCATGATCTGCAAATCATGCAAAGGCAAAAGATATAATGCTCAAACCTTAGAAATTACCTATAAAAATAAAAATATTGCTGACATTTTAGATATGACTGCTTATGAGGCTGCGCAATTCTTTGCGGCCCACCCGGTGATAGCTAAACGCTTAAATTTAATGTGTGAAGTGGGGCTTGATTACTTGAAGTTGGGCCAACCAGCAGTAACGCTTTCAGGCGGAGAAGCGCAGCGGATAAAGCTGGTAGATGAGCTTGCAAAGCGCGGTAGCGATACGATGTATATCTTAGATGAGCCGACCACTGGCTTGCATAATCATGATATTGAGAAACTTCTTGCTGTGCTTAATAGGCTCGTGGATAAAGGTAACTCTATGATCATTATTGAGCATAATATTGATGTGCTTAAGACCGTAGATCATTTAATTGATATGGGTCCGGAAGGTGGCGATGGCGGTGGCATGATTATTGCTCAAGGAACGCCAAAAGAAGTGGCTCGCATTGCGGCCAGCCATACCGGTAAATATTTAAAAGCCGTATTTCAAATGGCAAATAAATAGATTTAGATCTCGATTTTACATTGTATTTTTAACCTAATGGGTTAAGATAGATAGTAGTTAAAGGCTTATCCTAAATGATCGCCAATTCTTAAGAATTAAATGGATTTCAATGAAAAAGATTTTTTTAGTATTACTTTTGCTGGTATCTTCTTTCAATTGCGTATTTCCTGCAGCGGCCCAAAAAGAGCCTTCCTTGTTGCGCAAAGCATTGAACGCAGCAAGCTTTCCCATTTCTCCCACGGAAGTTTCTCACTCTTTTGATTTAACGCATAATGATGATGAGCCGTATAAGCTTGAACAAGATCGTATCACTCAGTTAACAAAGATGTACGAGCATAATTTTAGTGTGCGCGATAAGCTGGCAAAAGCAACCTATATAATAACCGCAGGCAGTTTGATTTGGCTTGGATATAAATGGGGTCTTTTTGATTGGATGTTGCCCAAAGCAGCAGTATCCAGCGCAGCAGCGTCTGGCACGCTTGCCGAAATCACTGATCCTTCTAAAATGTTTGAATATTTAAAAAAATTCTATGCAGCTTATAGAGCGCTAGAAGAAAAGGTAATGGCGGCCGATAAAGCAAAAAGCGAAGCTCAAAGCGGCTATTGGCTCGTTGAAGGTATTAAATCAGTAGGCTGGAGTGGTGTTACTATTGCAACTAGCTTAATTGTACAATCAAAATGGTCTTCCTTCTTTGGCTATGCATTAGTGGAACCATCATTTAAATGGTTTATTTCTACCCATAGTATTATCTCTACCATCGATCGAGTAAAGCGCAGTGTTCAAGCACTCTCAAATCCTAATATGTCTGCAGAGTTTTCAAGTGAATATCATAAAAAAGCATTAGTCCCGGCCATTGAATCAATTGTGAGAAACACTGAGCAATTTATTGGTTTTATGGATTATTATTTACCTCTCTTAGATGAAGAGGTAGTGAAAAAAGAAGCTATTGATGATGTTCCGCGCTATATATTTAATATCACTAATGATTTCTTACAAAAAATTAATCCGGTATTAAAAGATGCAAGTAATCAAGCTGCATTGATTCCGGTAATTGATGAATATCGTGCTGATATTGCTACGGTAGTTAATCGTTGCAAAATATTTGAAGATGAATTTATTTCCGCTGCATAAACATCATTTGCATAAATTTGGAATGCCTCAGCAAACGCTGGGGCATTTTTTCAATTTTTAGCTATACTAATACGAATTAATATTAACTAAGGTTTTTTATGAAAAATAGAGTATTAGCTATCGCATTATTTTGCATGTCTATAGCAAAAGCAAGTCCGGAAAATTATCGAATTGCGCATGTCAAATATCGGTGCAGAATTGGTAATCAGTTTATAGTTCAAGACGGCACCTATGAAACTCTCCTGCTGCAAAAAGCCATTACTAATGAAGAATGGAATAAGAAGATTACTGAGGCTATATATGCAGTGAGAAGTAAATGTAAGATGGCGGGGGGGACTGATCTCTCGCTTTTGGCCGTTGATGGAATATCGGTGGGCAGTGTTGATGGTATACGCATACATACTATTGAGTGAATGAATCAGCTTTCAATCTTTGCATTATAATTAGTTTATTTTTTCAGCTATACTTAACGGCATTGTATAAACTTTAAAAATGATCAAGTATGACTACCCAAATACCATCCGATCTCACACCGTTAATGCGCCAATATTTTGCTATTAAGCAACAATATCAGCATGCATTGCTCATGTTCCAAGTGGGCGACTTTTATGAACTATTTTTTGATGATGCAAAAAGAGCATCCGCATTCTTAGGCATCGCACTCACCAAAAGAGGTAAAGTGAATGGAGATCCAATTCCTTTGTGTGGCGTTCCAGTGCATGCCCTTGATCATTATATTACTAAGCTCATTAAAGGTGGTTTTAAAGTTGCGCTTTGCGATCAATTAGAAGAACCTAAGCCCGGAAAAGTAGTAGAGCGGGGAGTAACGCAAGTGTTTACTCCTGGCACTTTGACCGATTCAAAACTTCTTGATGAAAAGTCAGCTTCGTATCTTTTTTCATTTTTTCCCACGAATGATCAATGGGGCTTATTATTTGCAGAGTTACTAACGGCTCAAATCTTTGCAACCGTATTACCTGCAGATAGCCAAAAAGCACTTGAATCAGAACTGATTCGCTTCTTTCCTGATGAGATTATTATTCCCGATCAGTCTCAAGCAAAAGAGTTTGAAGCGCTTTTTAAAAAACTAGGTTATTGCACCACCCCTATTTCTACGCTTGATCATTCTGAATCTGCACAAGAATGGATGCAAAACCAGTTTAGTAAAGAGATGCAATCGCCGATTGTTGCCAATCAATCGCTGCGATTAGCAATGCATCATTTTTATTCCTATATCAAGCAGACTCAGCAGACAGCTGCAGAGCAATTTAAAACGATTCATTGGTATGCGCCGGATGATTTTTTAATTCTTGATCATGCAACCCAAACTAATTTAGAATTGTTGCGCAACAGCCATGATGGCAGCAGAAAGCATACGCTTTTTGAAGTACTTGATGGTGCGCGTACGCCTATGGGCTCGCGTATGATAAAAAAATGGATCATGCGACCATTAGTAAAGCAGCAGGCAATCATACAGCGCCAAGAAGTGATTGCGCAGTGGCATAAAAATATCGTGAGCATGCAACAGCTTGAACAGATTTTTGCTGATGTGGGAGATTGCGAGCGCGTGATTGGCCGTATTGCATTACGGCGCGCGAGTGTTCATGATTTTCTACATTTAAAACGAGTATTAGAATTAGTTGCTACTATTCTTCGAGCATTGCAGAGTGTTGAGCCGACGCAGTTTATGCGTGCCATAATGAGTAGTATTGCCGATTTTAGTGGATTGCATCAGCTACTGGATGCAGCATTGAATATCGATTCGCATAAAAATTATATTATTAAGACGGGATTCGATTTAGATCTGGATTATATTCGTGAATTAGCTGAGCATGGGGCCCAAAAAATTCTTGAACTTGAAGTGCGTGAACAGCAAGAGACGGGCATCAATTCGCTTAAAATTAGATACAATCAAGCACATGGCTATTACATTGAAGTAACTAATACCCATAAAGATAGTATTCCTGATCGCTATACGCGTCAGCAAACATTGGTTGGCCGCGAGCGATACATGACTCCCGAATTGCAACAACTGCAGCATGAGATTTTGCGTGCACAATCTGAAATGGCAGTTATTGAAAAAGCAGTATTTGAGCGAGTGAAAAATGAGGTAGTAAATCAAATTACTCATTTGCGTAAGTTGAGCCATGCTCTTGCTAATTGTGATGCATTGCTTGGCCTTGCTCGCGTTGCTTATGATTATGGATATTCGTGCCCTACCTTTAATGAGAATCGTGAAATTATTATTGATCAAGGCCGCCATCCGGTAGTAGAAAGAGCGTTGGGCCATGGATTTATCCCCAATAATGCACAATTAACTGATGCTGAATCTACCTGGATCATAACAGGGCCTAATATGGGGGGAAAATCCACGTATTTACGCCAAACGGCTTTAATTAACATTATGGCCCAGATTGGCAGCTATGTTCCGGCTAAGGGGGCAAATTTGCCGATTTTAGACCGTATTTTCACCAGAATTGGGGCAGGGGATAATCTCAGCCAAGGAAAAAGTACCTTTTTGGTTGAAATGGAAGAAACTGCAGGCATATGTAGCCAAGCAACCGCTCAAAGTTTGGTGATTTTGGATGAGGTAGGAAGAGGTACCAGCACTTTTGATGGTTTAGCTATCGCGCAAGCGGTAGTGGAATATATTCATACCGCGGTAAAAGCACGATGCTTGTTTGCCACGCACTATCATGAACTTACTTCATTGCCTGAGCAGTTTAATGGAATCGACAGCTATTATGCGGCATGCAGAAAGACTCAGCAGGGAATTCAATTTCTGCATAAGATTTTGCCGGGAGTTGCCGATGGAAGTTTTGGAGTAGAAGTTGCCAAATTAGCAGAATTGCCTGTGCCGGTAATCATGCGCGCACAGCAATTATTGCAGCAGCTTGAACGGCAAGCAGAAAATATCACCTATAACCCTGCACGTGTATCAGATGCATCTCATGCTTTAAAAAAACAGATTGATAATTTGCAACATGCACTGCATGAAAAAGAAAAAAAATTAGCTGCTTTGCAAGCAATCGATTATGATAATCTGTCGCCAAAAGCAGCCTTTGATATTTTATGGAAATTAAGAGAGCAATGATTATGCATTCACTGCTTGTTGTTCAGTGTTCATATGGTTAATAAGCATTGCCATTTGTTCATACCGCATTGAGCTTGCCGGATGATGGTGGTTGTCTTCAAATTGCGCATTATTTTTCATGTAATTCTCGAAAACTTCTTGCAGCGTCATTGCAATGGTAATATCGGTTATGCCGGCTAATACATCAGCACGTATTTCTCTAAAATGGCGGTAATTGCGCACTGCTTTACTTGCTTCATATTCTTCGCGGCTAAATCCATGTTCAAGCACGATTTCAATCATAGTGCCGCCTTCAATAGAATCATAATGTTTTAAGTGAACCATTTCATGGGCAATGAGCGCATCGCGGACTGCAGGGTTTTGCTTTGCAAACCAAGTTTTATCAATCTGAATGCAGCTGATTATCTGATTTGAATCATTAAATTCTTGAACCGCCGTTAAAGGGCACTCCAAATTTGAAACATATTGAATAGCCACCTTGTCTGGGTTAATGCCCGCATCTGCTAATAGTTCTTTAACATGATTGGCTATTTCATCGGTGCCTTTTTTATAATGAGTGACTGGTTTATCCAGCATTAATCGATCATTGTTTTGTATGGTTTTATTTTCATTCATTGCGTGATTCCATGCGTTCTCAGGAATATTAAAATCAACGCGTACTGCTTCAATTATTTCTGCATGTTGTTCCTCAAGTGCTTTGGTAACTGCTTCTTGCACGTTTGATGCATGATCTATTCTTGCAAATAAGGTAGTATCATTTTTTTTGAATATAAATGGGAGTCCGGCAGTTAATCCCGCGATACAGATTAATGCGGCGATTATGTATCTTTTTTTGTAATTCATACTTTCTCCTTATGCCGTTTTAAGTGCGTTTTCAGCTTCAAAATAGTTCACCAATTGCGCCAGGGCCTGCTTTCTTTGCGTTTCTGTAGGATGGCTGGCATGAGTTGGATGTGTTTGCTCATGCGGATGCAATTCAATTATTTTCTCAAAATCCTTAATGAGTGATTCTGCAATGCGTGGATTATCTGCTGCTAGCAAGTCAGCGCGATACTCTTTAAATTTCTTAAATGCGATATATGATGCACTGCTCGTGATTTGATCAAGCGATTTTCCACTTTTTTGAATCACATCTTTAATAAACATTCCTTCAAGCCCATCATAATTTAAAAGATGCATAATTTCATGTTTCAAGAATGCTAATTGAACATCTTCTGATTTTCTTTCAACTTCTGCTAAATTAACACGAATTGAATGGGTAACTTTTCCATTTTCAAATCCTTGGCCTGCTGCCATAAAACTTCCAGGAGTATCCACTAAGTTAATACTCACGCGAGATGGATCAATAGTATAACTCACCAGTGTTTGCTTGATGGTGTTAATAAAGGGATGATCTTTTGGATCATGGGTTGCAACTGGATTTTCGATAATTAAAGTATCGTTGGTTTTAATTTTCTCTAATACCGCTTTCATACCTGCCCATTGCTCTGAAGGAAATTCAGTTTCAATGTTGGCCATTAAGCGTGCGTGCTCTTCCTGAAGTTGCTCTGCCAAAGTTTGAGCGACTGTGGATCCTTGCGTTGATATTGCTTCAACGGTTTCTTTAATCTCTTCTTGGGTTGTATGCGCTGTAAAAAGAGCCAAGTTATTTTTTGGTTTTACTATGAATGCATGATAAATCGGGAATGCACTCAGTGTGCCCAACGCAACTGCAAAGATAATTAATTGTTTGGTTAGTGAGTAATTCATAATCATAATTTTCTCCAATTTTTTATGCTAATTTAATTTTGCTTTCAGCTTCTAAATAACCGATCAATTGCGTAACCGCTTTATGGCGCGCAAGATCACTCGGATGGGTTTTGCAGGTATCAAACTTCTCTTGCGGGTAGGTTGCAATGTAATGCTCAAAGTCTTTCTGGAATGAGCGTGCAATTTTAATGTCGCCGCATGCGGCAAATAAATCAGCTCTAAATTCTTGATGTTGATATAGATTTTGGAGCGCTGGTGCTGCCATAAATTCCTTGTGCGTAATACCGTTTTCTAAAAACATCACTTCTATATATGCGCGGGTGAGCGAATCATAATTTATAAAGTGCATTGTTTCGTGCCGAATGATCGCTTCTTGAACATCTTCTGGATGCTGAGAAAGTTGTGGAATATTAAGTTCTAAATCATGCACCACTTTACCGTCTATAAATCCTTGATAAGCAGCAGCATTCGTTTTAATTTTTGGATTATTAATCAATTTAATGGTTACTCGTTCAGGATTGATATTATAGGAAGCTAAAATTTCACGAGTCTTTTTAACGACAGGCAAATCATCTTTTCCATGTTTTATCACGGGATTTTCTGTAATTAAAGTATCCTGAGCTTTAGCTGATTCAATATTTTGCAAGGTTTGAGCCCATTTTTCTTGAGTTAATGGGAATGCCTTTTTTACCTCTTCTAGAAGCCTACCCTGTTCCTGACACAGCTCTTCTTTTAAGGTATCTGCCACGCAAGAACCATCGGCGCAAATGCCTTTGACGGTAGCCTGTATCTCATTTTCGTTTTTTTGATCCTCTAAAACGGCTATTTTTGCCCCAGATTTAGCTTTTTGGCTCATAATCCAGGTTGAGGCACCCAAAGTGCCTAAAATCGTTAATAACCCTAAGATATACATCAAATTCTTCATTTTTACCTCCATTTCTAAATAATTCCATTTGTAAACTATTTTATCAAAGGTGAGGGTATTGTCAAGGCCTTTCAGGAGGATATTTTAGTAGGTTTTTCCTTGATTTTTTAGCTTTGCCCAGAGATCACAGTTTATTGCAAATAGGGCCCAAAAATTGATAAAATAAGAATAAAGGAGACTTTATGAAGATAAAAGGTATGATTTTAGGGGTAATTTTAGCGCTTTCAGGTTTAAGTGCCTTCGGCGCAATGCCTCCAATTCGCGTATACAGCAACATTGTAAGAGGTGAAAACCAAGTAAGTGCGACCCTTCCTGGAGGAGAGCAGGTTACCTTTAACTTCGACCCGCGAACTAAGCGGTATTATGGTCATATAAGGCGGATAGTTATGCAAGATGGCCGGCAAATTCTGCAGATAACAACGGCTACAGAAACAGAAGCAGAGCAAGGTTATAAAGATCTAATGCCTACACCCGCAAGTATGCTTTTATACAATCCTAATGTTATGGATACGGAATAATCATCATGATGAATAAATCACATATATTAATCTCACTATTTTCGCTCTGCATCTCACTGAGTGTATGTGCGATGCAGCCAAGCTATAGTGACGTTCGAAAACGCTTAAACCAAGTTAATGCAGTTCGCTCAGATGATGGAGCTTTAGTGAGCGTGGAATTTATTCCTCGTGGAGGCCTTTATCGTGGAGATACATCTCGTGTAAGTATATATCCTGATGGCAGACGCAAAGGTAACATCACGTTGCTTTCGCAAGAAGAAGCGCAGCAACTGTATGAACATTTAATGAATAGCGAGTGAACAGCGTAGAATTTTAAAGAAGGGGCCTTTCATCGAGAAAGGCCCCTTCTTTTTTTGCTTAAAAATTAAAGTTTATTTATTAAGTGGCTTATCGCCTTCTTGAGATATTGCGGCTGCTGTACCGGTTTTTATAACTGCCCAGGAGATACCATATGTAGCTACAGTGATTACTGCGCATCTCAACATTGCCGCATCATTAGCATTCATTCCTGATGGTACTGTCAACGCATAGGCGCCGTAAGCAGG
Organism: uncultured Pseudomonadota bacterium; assembly: GCA_964392765.1. Lineage (GTDB taxonomy): Bacteria > Babelota > Babeliae > Babelales > Vermiphilaceae > BTUB01. Next base: position 7,503 of record CAYMRF010000016.1, on the reverse strand, counting down.
TAATACTGCAACGAGCCACGAAAGCTTATTAGTGAATTGCATAAAGCCAGCAATAAATTTATCACGTTTTGATTTTTCTTTTGCTTTTTCTGCGTGTGCGTGTCCAATATTTACTTCAATTTTTTCACCATGATTACTGCGGTGATGATTCGCAGATACTGGAATTGCGAGCAAAATAGAAGCAGCAATCGATGCGTTAATTAATTTTTTGAACATAAAGTTCCTCTTGTTTTAATGTGATGTAATAAAAAAAAATCATTCAAGTATAAGATATTTTTATTTACTTTCAAAGCTTTACTGAGCCAAACTAAAACCAGGACATTAGTTTTTAGGGGGCATTTATGAAGCATGTCTTAAGAAAAATATTTTATTGTTTAACACTATTGTTAGTCGGCATTCTTGTTGCTCGCGGTATATTCAATTCTAATCCAAAATCATTAGTAAAAAATTTACTCGCGCAAGCAGGTATTACCATTGATGGTGATAAGCCATTTGATATCGCTGTGCACAATGAAAAAGTATATCCACGTGTGATTGGTCAAGGATCTTTGGGATTAGGTGAATCATATATGGATGGATGGTGGGATTGCCCAGCGCTCGATCAATTTTTTTTCAAAATTTTTTCAGCAGATCTTCCCAATAAAGTTCCGCATACGATAAATACTATTTTTGCATATCTCAAATCTAAGCTCATAAATATGCAATCAAAAGATCGCGCATTCCAAGTGGGGCAGCAGCATTATGATTTAGGCGATGATCTTTTTAAATTGATGCTTGATAAACGCATGATCTATTCTTGCGCCTATTGGAAAAATGCAAAGAATTTAGAGCAAGCGCAAGAGAACAAATTAGATCTTATTTGCAGAAAGTTACAATTAAAGCCGGGAATGAAAGTTTTAGATATTGGTTGTGGATGGGGAGGATTAGCATTATATGCAGCGCAAAATTATGGCGTGAATGTTATCGGTGTCACCATATCAAAAGAGCAAGCAAACTATTGCCAACAGATTACTAAGAATCATTCGATTGAGATTAGGTTGCAAGATTATCGTGATCTGCATGAGCAGTTTGATCGTATCGTGAGCGTGGGAATGTTTGAGCATGTGGGTTATAAGAATTATCAAACGTTTATTGATATTTGCCATCGTTTGCTCAAAGATGGTGGATTAATGCTTTTGCACACGATTGGCGGTAACCAATCATGGACTACTGGTGATGAATGGATTAATAAATATATTTTCACGAATGGGATGCTGCCTTCAATTGCTCAAATTGCAAAAACCTTTGAAGGAAAGTTTGTGATGGAAGATTGGCACAATTTCGGCGCTGATTATGATAAAACATTGATGGCGTGGCATGAGAATTTTGAGCGCAATTGGCCCCAGTTGCAAGCGAGGTATGGCGATCGCTTCAAACGAATGTGGGATTATTATCTGCTTTCTTGCGCGGGATTATTTAGAGCGCGTAATATTCAATTGTGGCAAATAGTGATTTCTAAAAAAGGCGTGATAGGCGGATATGAATCGGTGCGTTAATCCCTTCGTGACGCATATAAATATGCTCCTCAGGATGAATAGGTAGATTAGATTGATTTCAAAAGGGTGATTATAATGAAGCGTTTTCTTTTACTGATATTTATAACTTTTGCGTTATTTGGGATGGAAGCTACATTTACTTATCGTGACATACGATTGGGTGAGAATAAAAGCGGTGCAGAGATTTTGCAAGCATACCGATCGGATAATGCGTTTATTTGCATTGTAAAGAAAGTGAAAGATCAACAATTTTCTGGTCATAGCAAATTGAGAGATTTAAGTGGTTATGAACCGCGTCCTCAAGAGGAAACTCAGCGCTTATATGCGGAGTTAGTTAAGTTCATGCTCCAGAGGAAGCAGTTATTAGCTAAACTTTAAAAAGCACAACTGCTAACGTAAATCACTCACTATGAAGTGGAATCTCCTTTTCATCCTGAGGAGCTGCGTAGCGGCGTCGCGAAGGATTACTGCTTCACGTAAATGCCGGGCAATCCGCGATAAAGTTCATCATAATCAAGGCCATAGCCAATTACAAACTCATTTTCGATGTGAAAAAGTGTGTAATCTGGAAGCTCTTGATTCACGCGGTCTTTATTTTTAGTTAAAAGCACGAGCGTTTTTAGACTTGCTGGATTTTTAGTAAGCAGTTGTTGTTTGATTTCAGCAATCGTTGCACCAGTGTCATAAATATCATCAACCAGAAGCACGTGTTTATCCTTGAGATTCAGTTTTTCCAGTCCGCTGATAGTGAGTTCTCCTGCAGTAGTTTTATGCCCATAGCTTGAAGCACTCACATAATCCAATACGCACGGCGTTTTTATTTCACGCATTAGATCGCTTGCAATGCACAAAGCGCCCTTCATCACGATGACCATCGTGATATCTTTTCCGCTATATTCTTCATCAAGTTGCGCTGCTATTTGAACTACGCGTTCTTTTATCTGATCAGCAGAAATAAGCAATCTAAAGTTTGAGGCGGGCATACATCCACCTTCACGAATATGAGGGTAAATAAATGATGCACCAAAAAGAAACAAATATAATAATTTATTATTCATAATTTCGCTTTAATTAATTAATATTCTCTTGCAAGCTGAAGGAGTGAGATCTTTTCCAATTGGTGCTGAGAATTGTGATGTGCGATCATTCTGAACGCCGATTGAATATCATCGGCTTCCAGAGGATCGATCTCAGCTTGTTTCATAACTGCCTTAGTTGACGCTTTTAAGGCCGTGCCTGACATGTACCAAGATGCCATGGGAACTGCGAGTTTTAAAAGGACCTCATTTTGTCCATCTTGCGGTTTAATGGGAGATTTTTGATACATATAATAGGCAACCGGCATAGTCCAAACATACGGATGGCTATTCAGTACTTGAAATAGGGCAGCAAAACTACCTTTACATGCTTTGTATAATGCTGATCTTTGCTTTGGCGCTGCTGGAGGCTGGTCTGCGTGTAATAATGATTGTTGATCTACTGGAGGTTGCGATGCATTCAATGTTGAAAGTGAAAAGAATGCAACGGCAAAGAATAATGATTTGTTCATTATATCCCTTTAAGTAATAAATTAAGTTTAAAAAACAAAAGCAAATTATATAGAAGAATAATTTGAATGTAAATTGATAGGGCACATGATTCGATCTGCTTCCGTCAGAGAAAAAAAGAAATTCAAATAAAAATGCCCGATCCTGTGGACCGGGCATTTAAAATTAACGCGCGTTACTTGTTATTGTGCATAAATTTGAGGAGAGTTAGCAAATTTCGCAAGTTGCTCAATTTCAAAATTTTTCATGAGCGCTTGCGTGCCAGCTTCTAATCCAATCCCGCCTAATAGCCAGATAGACCAGAAAAGTCCTTCGCTTTTGCATTTGGAACCAATAAGTAAACCAAGTGCGCAACTGGTAACATAGGGGTGTTTGTTAAGGGTTTGCACAATGCTGCTTCCAATTTTTCCCAAAAAGGTTTTTGGTTTATCAGCGAAAAGAGCCGCTGATGGCGCTAAGATCGCAAAGCTAAGTGCAAGTAAAGTATGTTTAAACATATTTGATTCCTTGATTAAAAGATTTATTTGATTTCTTATTAAATACGCCCAGTGATGCTAATTCAGCACGAACCGTGGCGGTTGGATTTTTTTGTTTCTTATCAAGATGGATTCCGATCCATCCGGCAGAAACGGCTGTTTCAATGTTTTTGATTTTGTCATCAATGAAAATGAAGATTACTTTGTTATCGGGATTATAGGTTTTATTAAAATCATCATAAAATCCAAATTCTGGTTTGCTAAAGGGGCTCACTTGGGGATCTAATGATTTCTTTTTCATATGTTCCGGGCCATAAATGCTATAATCAACCACTTTGCCTGGCTGCATGAAATCGAAGATATTGCAGAAAAAATCAGATTTAAATTTAAGATTCAGATTAGCATAGAAATCTTGGCCAATATTTGAGGCAACACGTTGAGTGATATCTGCAAGATGAATATCAAATATTAATTGTTCCATGCCTTTACGCGGTTTATACGCGTTTGCTGCATTTTTAGCCATTCGGGCAAGCTTGGTATAGCCATGTTTTAAAAAGATATACATGTATGCTTCGCCAGAAATATCTTTGGTTTCCTTAATTTTCTTAATCTCTTTCCACGCTGGATTACCCATTATTTTGCTCCAAATGGTGGGAAAGAAATCTTTAAGGATAGCTCCCGCTTTTGCGGTAGTATCTTCAACGGCCAAAACATCATGAATATCCCATAAAACTTCAACATCAGCATTTTGAACCATTTGGGCAGTAATGCCCTGAGGAAAATAGACGGTGGCTTGAATGAGAGGGGCAAATAAAATAAGGGATAAGAGTAATTTTTTTATAGAAAACATAAACTTCCATTTATTAAAAGGTTTATAAACTATTAATCAGCAGCTTCGTAGATTACGAAGTCTGCGATACCCCAACTTAAAAGACTTGTCAGGGACGCCAAAAGCGATACCGCTGCGGTATCAACTACTTTTGAAGTCAAGCAAGAGTAGTTGTTTTGGGTAGTAGTAAAATATGCACCGCCAGCTACAACACCACATGCTACGCTTGCGGAAACTGCATACTTTCTAACTTTTTCTTCCCAATAGCGTGCAATTTTTTGGTACCTGGTTGGATTATAGGTGTACGCAGGTGCTGGACTCGCATTGATAGTTGAAATTGAAGCTATAGTAAAAGCTAAAGTAGCTACTATTTTTTTAGAAAACATAGAAAAACCTTCCATTTATTTAAGGATTATTTATAGTGCCCATTGGCATCTTGGGCCAACAAAATTCGTGGAGCTGCTTTTGACCACAAGAAAAAACTTGCCCAGGTAACTCCCGTAGCGGTAGCAGCGCCGGTTAAGAATTTCTTACCAAACGTTGTTGGAACTTTAATTCCTGCCTTAAAACCGGCATATGCTCCTAAAGTTGGGGCTAATACCGGACCGCCAAAGAGAAACAGGGTAAGCCCTGAATTTTTGATTTTTTGAAACCAAGATTGGGATTGCATAGAGCATGCGGGTGATGCAATAAAAGTTGCCAACACGATAGGCAAAATGATTTTTACGGATTTCATGATATAACCTCTCATTTATCCATTTAGATGATCCATTTATTTCACTGTATCAGAATTGTTAAAAACCACAAATCTGAAGGCTTTTCCTGTCTTGTTTAAATTCAAATAGAAATAATGAGGTGGTGGTTGGCTCAAAAAGCCCCAGGTTGTGGATTGCTGCTAGACGATAGAGACAATATCTGTTAAAATACCCATTAAATAACGAAATTTATGACTCATCATCATTAGGATTCTTGAGATGGCACAAAATAAAAATGACAATATTGTTATAACAACGTTTGATACCTATGCAATTTTTGCACGTGGCAGCAAGCAATACCAAGCAGTTGAAGGTAAAACTTTAGCAATCGATCAGATCGATGGCGAACCTGGTACCAAAATTGAATTCAAAGATGTACTTTTCCGCAAAACTGGCGAAAATACCTTTGAAGTTGGTAAACCTCACTTGGCTAAGCCAGTAACTGCAGTTATCGTTAAGCAAATGAAGGGCAAAAAAACCTTGGCTCTTCGTTTTAAACGCCGTAAAAAAGTAGCAGTTGCAAATAATGGTAGAGCTTGCTTGACCGTTGTTCGTTTTGAAACAGTGTAAAAGCTGATTCAGTAAAAAAAATAAAGCCCGGAAGAAATTCCGGGCTTTATTTTTATCATAGTTGATCTTTAAGATTCACGAGAATTTTAAGAATATCATAATAGCCTTGAATTCGCTTGCAGGTTTCTAAGGCTGTCTCTTCATCATAATCATGCACAGTAGCATTCCGTGCTTCACTCATATCAAGAAGATTTTGAGTAACAGTTTCATCAATAATTCCTAAGGAAAAACATTCGCGAAATATTTTCTTAGGAGAATCAACTTTAAAATCAAATTCTTGAGCAAGATAAACTTGCAGAAATTTCCATGCAGACTCAAAGCATATTTCAAAATGCTTTACATTCGATGCAACAAGGCTTTTTCTGATATCCGCTGCAGTGTCAGGACGCAAAAAGATAGCGATGCTCTCCTCGAGCGCTTGGAGTGATTTGATAAATTTTTCCTGTTTAGAAATTAGCCTTTCCACAAGATGCCTTCTTTAAGGATATTATCCTTCAGGGCTTGTGGAGCTCGGTTAAAATCAACTACATCTGTTTTTTGAGGCATATTGAGTGCATCGATCATGCTCAGAATTTGGCCCTTTTCAGTTAAAGTCATAGGCTTGCCCGCATCGATGGCAATATCTATATCAGAACGTTGCGTATGTTCTTTTCTGGCACGTGAGCCAAAAAGATATATTTTGGCATGCGGAAAGAAAATTTCGATAATTTTTATGATTTTATCTTTGGGAATGGAATCCATGCAAGTCTCTATAATTTAGTAATCTTTTCTAAGCTCTCTTTATCGCCAGAAAATACCAATCTATCTGATGCCATAATAATATGATTTGGATCGATTGAGATAATCTCATCTCCTTGCTTGAGTCCAATGCAATAGACTTGATAGTTTTCAAATAAGCCAAGATCTTTTACCTTCTTGCCAATAAACTTCTTAGGCGCCACCAGCTGGCTGATAGAGAAATCTTTAGTAAGGCGCACTAAATCAATAAATGGGGAACTTAAGCGATCGGCTAAGTGAATCCCGACCTCTTTTTCAGGTAAGATCACTTGATCAGCGCCAACCAGCGTGAGAATCTCTTTATGAATTTCGCTCACCGCGCGGGTGATCACTTTTTTAATATGAAGCTTTTTCTTAAGTAATGCGGTGATAAGAATCGATTGCGCAATGTTTTCCCCCATTGCCACGATTACCGTGTCCATCTCATCCATTCCGATGCTGCGCAATGAAGCTTCATCGGTAATGCGAATGCAAACTGCTTGAGTTACATTATCGCGTACCGAGGCAATTACTTCTTCATTATCATCAACGGCAAGCACTTCCATGCCATTTTCTGCCAATAAGGTTGCCACATCCTTGCCAAATCTACCAAGGCCAATTACACCAAATTTCATATAATATTTCCTAACTTAACATGATGCGTTCTTCGGGATACACAATCTCAGTCGCTGCTTCTCTTCGCAGTGCAATTTTGCGCAGTGCAAGGATAAGGGTGAGAGATCCAATTCTACCAATAATCATGCTGAGCATCATTAATATTTTTCCGAGTGTAGAAAGAAATGGTGTAATACCAGAAGTTAAACCTAAATTGGTAAACGCGCACATAATTTCAAAGGTAAGATCAAGGAATGACCATTGTGGATCAAAAACCAGAAGTAAAAAAGTTGTTATCACAATCCAAAAGATACTCAGTGATACAATCGCCATAGCTTTATTTACTTGATCTTTGGCAATCCGTCGCCGCGCAATAGTAATTCCACCATGGCCTTCCATTGCTGCCCGAACTACGCCTAA
>CAYMRF010000015.1:0-24807 GCA_964392765.1 uncultured Pseudomonadota bacterium | reverse complement strand
TCTACGCTTATCCGGGGCTTCCGCCTCGGCAAGCTACTTCGGGTTAGCGCAGATATCCAATCTGTCGTAAGTCCGGCGTAGCAAGATGCGAAGACGGAAGGCCACAGGTTCAAATCCCGTCGGGCGCATTTGTGAAACTTTAGATTGTCAAAGAGCAAAAATAAATATATAATTGCAGCCAAATTTTTGAAAAATATAGTAAGGATTTGCTTATGACATCAAATAAATTTCTAATAAGTTTTTTTATAGTTTTACAAGCATGTGCTTGCGAGGCTCCGCAGAATATAGAGGTCCGATATCTCATGCCACCCAAGTTAGAGGTGGATAATGTGTTGCAAAAAGTGTTGTGTCATAGACCGCGCCGCGAAGGACAACCGCGTATTGAACGAGAAGTGCGAGCGAATAATAAAACTATTATTCACGATTACGGGCACGGCAGTGGTGGTTGGACTATGGCATGGGGCGCTGCACGAGAAGCAGTTGGTTTATTACAACCAGAAGATAACGTAAAAGATATAGCGGTGATTGGTGGGGGAGTAAGTGGCCTAGCAGCTGCATATATGCTAGTGAAATCTGGACGCAAACCTCAGATAATTGCACGCGAATTTGATAATCTTACCTCACATAAAGCGGGTGGATTATTTGCTCACGAATCAAGCAATCCTAATAAAGCTATTCGTGATCGTGTTAATGGCTGGATTGCAGCATCTTTCGAAGAATATAAACAGATAGCAACGGGAAAGCATCCTGATTTTAATGGTGGAGCGCGTAGGTTACCAGCATATTTTGCTGATCGAGCAACTTCTGATCTTGAAGCTTGTGTGAAAGCCGGCGTTATGCAACCGGCAAAAGACGTTATTGTGGATTTTAAAAATGGCACTCGAAAAAATATGGTTGTCTACGATGATAATATATTTATTGATACGCCCGGTATGATGCAAAGACTATCGGCATTTTTAGAAGCACATGGCGTTAAATTTATACAACAAGAAGTAGTAGATTTGGATAAATTGCCCCATTCAGTAGTATTTAACTGCTCTGGACTCGACGCGCGTAAATTAGTGCCCGCTGATGCAAATTCTCTCATGCCAGTACAAGGACACCTTTTGCTTTTAAAGGGTCAAAAACCGAGCGAACTTGAATATACGCTCGAACTTGAGCTGGGAAATGGTGTTACCGATAGTGGATTGCCTGCATTGAATCTGTGTTATATATTCCCTAAAAGATTACCAAACGCTGCCCAAGATGAAGTTGGTGTATTGGGAGGTACCTTTATAAAAGGTGCTCATAATGATACGCCACATGAGGAAGAATTTGGACGCGTTCTACAACGCGCGCGCGCATTTTTTGGTATGCCAAAGTTAGAGTCTTGTAGAAATGAATGTGTATGATTTTGATTTGGATTAAATTTAATAACGTATAAGGTGAAGAATGAATTTATTTAAAAAAATTATGTGTGTTTTGGCGTTTGCAAATCTATCAATTTTAGCAGATTCTTTTAAAGAAAAAGCCTTTGAACAAGAGTTATTTGCGCAATTTAAGATTGCGATTGATATAGATCAGAATTGGATAGATATATTGAATGGTAATCTGGCTCAGTTTGGCTATAAGAATTTATTGCCCTATTCTGATTGGAATGCTTTATTTATAGCATACCCAGCATTGCAAGCCCAGGTGCCCTATATTTCATTCGGTGCATTGCCAACGCCTATAGAAAAATTAGAGACATTAAGTAATAGTTATAATGCTCAGATTTATATAAAACAGGATTCGGTATCTGGTGGTTTTGATCAGAATGGTGCCCCATTATATGGCGGCAATAAAGTAAGAAAATTGGAGTTTTTATTGGCGCAAGCAAAGGCATTAGGCGCAACAAAAGTTTTAACTTTTGGTTGTGTTGCATCTAATCATGCCGTTGCTACAGCGGTGCATGCAAGCCAATTGGGTATGTATCCTATCTGTATGCTTAAGCATCAGCCTCCTTCACATGTAGTTCAGCATAATTTAATGATGCATCTTAATTATAATACTGAGTTACACTATAGCCCTAATAATGATATTCGAAAATTAAACGCAATGACTGTTTGGCTTGATCATTATAAAAAGGATGGGCAGGTTCCTTATATTATACCAACGGGTGGATCTAATAAGTACGGCACTATTGGATTTGTAAATGCAATCTTTGAGCTTGTAACGCAAATTGAAGAAGGCCTTATGCCAAGACCTACACACATCTATGTTCCTTGTGGCAGTTGCGCAACAACCGCAGGTATTTTACTTGGCTGTAAAGCAACCGGATTAGACGTTCAAATAGTTGCTGTTGCAGTGGAGCCAGATGAAGATCCAACGTTTGCACAAAATATTGATACATTATTCAAAGAGACTAATCAGTATTTACATTCGATGGATAAATCATTTCCATTATGCTCATATACTGAACAGGATCTAAGAATTGATCAAAATTTTACTGGCCCTAGTTATGGTGTTTTTACTCAAGAAGGTGTTCAAGCTGCGCTTGAGTTGCAAAACTCTGACGGTATTGTGCTCGATGGAACCTATACGGCCAAAGCATTTGCATGTTTGCTGAATGATGTAACCAAACAGCCTGGCGCGGTTGTGTTGTTCTGGAATACGTATAGTGGTTTAGATTTTTCAAAACAACTTAAATCGAGAGACTATACAAAGCTTCCAACGTGTTTGCATGATTATTTTGATGAAAACAATATTCAACCTTTAGATCGTAACTAAGAGTATCGACTTACTTACGCAGAAGTAGGTGAATAATTAGCGAAAAGGGCAGACTAAATAGAGTCTGCCCTGTTTATTATCAAAGAGATTTATGACGCATTTACGGTCTATTCACATACTCTTCTAAGAAGTTTAGCCACGCAGGATTTTCTTTTGACCAATATAATTCTGGATATGATGGCTCAATTCCTGAATTCACATCAGCAAAGTAAATCGAAATTCCGCGTGATTTTGCTACATCGCCACTGCGGACATTTGCAATCGTGCATTGTGAGAGATTGGTAAGACTATTTTGTAACAGTGATTTTAATTTTGCAGAATTGCCGGTATTGAGGCCCATTTGTGCGAGGTTCATATAGAGATTTGCCAAGAAGGTATAAAGATCGATATAGGTTGGCTCATCATAATGAGGGCATGCATTGGTTGCAGCAGATTTTTTAACAACGCTTACTACTTTTGCAGAGTTTCCCGTATTTAAATAATTATAGAGTTGATGAGCAATTTCATTGGTAGAGGAAACAGCTGATGCAAGTTTTGAAAGATCTACCGCAGAAAGTGTGTACGATAATTTGCTGCTACCATATTGGTGTTCAAACGCGCTCACAATCCAGCGTGCAAACGATGCAGCATCGGGAGTATTATGATTAAAGATTGAAAGTACTTCCGTATAATTAAATCCTGGTCCGGGCACGGTTTGTTGAGAAGCAATCATATATTGCGCATAATTTTTTAAGGTATACGCGACTTCTAAATCTGCCATCAAACAGGCATCAAAGGCGATAATATCGATGTTTTTGCCGCCACGGTATTGGTTAACAATTACATCGAATGCATTTTTATACATGAGATCGGTCATATAATGGCCGGTAGAATCATCATAACAAACACCACGCTGCGCCCAGATATTGCGATTTAATGGTCCAGAACCATGATTCCATACGTCAATAAGTAAATGATCGGATGGGTATTCAGTTACTGCCCATTTCATAGCATTCAAGAAAGTTTTTGCATCTCCACTGTCTTCAACAGTAGTAGTACCAATTTGAGTAATTTTACCATTTTGAATGAGGAGTTTTTGTGTTTTCTTATTTTCATAAGCGCGTTTGATATTAAGGTGCACCACAATATAGACGTTGGTGTTAGAGCTTACTTTAAGCATCTGCGAGATGTTAAGATCAGCCTCTGGATTTAGATTATTATCTGCAGCGATGTATACAAAAAAGGTCCAGGGTCTTTTAGGATTCACTGCTACTACGGCGGTGCAACTGAATACTAATAGAATAAGACTGATATAGCGAGTTATTATTCTCATAGAATGCTCCTTTTTTAAGCTATGAAAAGTGGTATACTAGTTGAAAGTCTTTCATCTTTTTTTTTCAAAAACAAGAGTTCTTTGTTCTGATGTCAAAGCAATATTTACTTATCGGTGCTTCTGCTGCCAGCTTTGGTGCAATGCATTCCATTCGGCGCGTGGATCCCCATGCGCGTATCACCCTTATATCTGCCGAATCTGAGTGGCCTTACAATAAATGCTTTTTAGCCGATTATTTGGCCGGAGCTATTAGCGAGCAGGCGCTTTCTATTTATGCTACTCCCTTTGATAATGTAGAGTTGATTCTCGGGCAAAAGGTGACAGCTATAGATGCTCAAAATAAAATAGTGATAACTGATAAGGGAAACTCTTTTGCCTACGATTCTCTTTTTCTTGGTATGGGTAGTAGTCCGTGGATTCCTTCTGTTCCAGGAGTGGAAAATCCAGGAGTTTTCACCTTTCATACCCATGCGGATGCTCATGGTATCCTGGCTTATATAAAAAGTAATAATGTTAGAAAAATTATCGTATGCGGCGCGGGATTAAGTGGTCTGGAAGCGGCTGATGCCCTGGCTAAACAAGGCTGTAGCGTTACCCTTATTGAAAAAAGCAATCAGGTTTTGCCGTGGATGCTTTTGCCGCAATCTGCAGATTTTTTACATACCAAAATAAGAGAGTGCGGAGTGCAATTAATGCTGAATGCAAGCGTTGGGCAAATAAGTGCACAAAATGGAAAGGTTACCGGGGCAATAGTAAACGGAAAGCTTTATGATGCTGATTTAGTAATTATTGCAACAGGCTTACGGGCGAATACTCAGTTATGCCCATCAGTAGGGATCGAGCTCGATTCTCACGGGGTAGTGGTGAATGAGTATTTGCAGACCAATCTGCCGGATATCTATGCAGGTGGCGATTTGATAGGCGTCTATGATCAACTCACTGGCAAACCAGTACGCAGCTGCCTTTGGCCTGATGCGATGCAACAAGGGATGCACGCAGGTATGGCAATGGCAGGCAAGCCCAAATCGTATGCAGGAATTTCTATGATTACCAGTACCGCCTTTTTCGGGATTAAATTTGCTCAGGCAGGCATCATTGATGCTAACGCAATCACCAAAAGTACTCCAGAATTTTATCATACTTTTGCATTAAACGATGGGCAGCTTAAAGGCTTTCAAGTGTTGGGAAACGAGCATAATTTAGGGCATTTGCGGCGCATCTTGCTAACCGGGCAAATAATATCAATTAAAGATCTTTAATTATATCGATTAGAGCTTGACAAATCCCCATTTAAGCTAGACTATAAAATAATTGTATAAATATATATATGTCTCATTGTTTATATTTGAATTATTACTTATTCGAGCAAGGTCTTTTTAATGAAATTCACTCGTGTACTTTTCATAAGTTTAATGGCAACCAGTTCTTTTTCGAACACACTCCCCTTATCTGAGAGCTCCTGGCAATCAGTGGGGCTTTCAACTCTTAAGGGTGCAAGTATTGGTGCGGTGGCCGGATCGGTTGCTAATGCGTTTGTAAACTTTGTTAGCTCTTATAAGAAGCGTTCAATCGTAGATTACTTTAAAAAGAATGCGGTCTACTCAATTTCAGGCGCAGCTCTTGCAGGGGCTTTGGGCGGCGGTATTTATGAATATTTCCATACCCCAGAAAAGCACTATGAATATGCCAAGAAAGAGATTGCAAAAATCGAACAAGACTCTGCAGTGTACGTATTATATAATTTTAAGCCTGCAGATTGGGTTTCAAAATTACGTCAGCTCTGGTTTAACTCTTCATACCCGTTAGCTTCTGCTCATTCTTGGCTGTCTACTTTACATGGAAAACTGGTTAAAATTAAAAATTCTGCTTCAGAAGCGATGGTAATAGAAGATGCGGTGGTGCGTCAAGAATGTGAAGAAATCATAATCTATGCTGATATTATCCTTTCTTTGATGCAAGAGGGAATGCTTACTCTTACGGCTCAGCCTACTTATGCAGCAGAATATGCGGCTAAAATGCAAGAAGCGGCGGCTGCAGCTGCGGCACGTGCGGCATTATATCAAAGTATGTCGCTGAGCAATCAATGGGGCAGCCATACTCACTATGTCTATCATGTTCGTGCATAAAGGTTCTTTTTGTGAAATTTCTTAATCTAGTTTTAATCAGTTTGGTAGTAATCAGCTCTTTTTCTACTCCACTTCCATTATCAGAACGTTCATGGAAATCAGTAGGGGCTTCGGCTTTTAAAGGAGCGTTTGTTGGGGCAGTGATTGGATCTACGGGAGCTCTGTTTCTGAATATTCTTTCTCTTTATAAACAGCAATCAATACTAAATTCTTTTAGAAAGAATGTAGCCTATGGTACAGCTCTTGTGGGAGCCTTGGGTTATGGTATTTGCGAATATCTTCATACCCCCGAAAAACAGTATGAATACGCTAAGAAAGAAGTTGTAAAAATCGAACAAGATTCTGCTATCTGCGTATTATACAATTTCGATCGTGAAAACTGGGTTGAAAAACTATGCCAATCAGGCTTTAACTCTTCATATCCATTAGCTTCTGCTCATTGTTGGCTTAACACTTTATATGAAAAACTGGTTAAGATTAAAAATTCCGCTTCAGAGGCACTGATATTAGAAGATGCTATCCTGCGCCAAGAATGTGAAGAAATCATAATCTATGCTGACGCTACACTTGCCCTTTTGCATGAGGCAATGCGTGCCATTACTGCTCAGCCTACCTATACAACAGAATATGCAGCTAAAATGCAAGAAGAGGCGGCAAGAGCTGCTCATCATGATGCAGCATTTTCTGAGCATGGGGAATGGCATAATTCTACTCTTTCTAGCCGGCAAAAACAGAAAGAATATACCCAGAGAGTAGAGGCTATAAATAGGGAAGCAGATTGGCAGATGACAAGAAGCCTTTTAAGCACGGTTCAGTGTTAATTTATTCTGTTTAGTTAAGATTTCTTTAACCTGGCTCTGAAAGCTTATATAGAGCTGCCATAAAGCTATAAAGTACAAGAAATTAGCCTTCAAAACCCCCGTATAATTCAGATTGAAAACACTATTCAGGTTTGGCCATCTAAATTGACAAAAAGTGGGTTTCAGGGTACCATAACTATATACAAAAAATGGTGTTATAAAGCGCTTAATAGTGGTTGTAAATGGGCCACTATTAAAAGAAGGCGCTGGAGGTTATATCATGAAATCACTGAGATTTACTCTGTTAAATTCTCTCATTTTCCTAGGGCTTTGCCTGGGGATGGCCAGCTTTGCCTTTGCAGGGCAGACTCCGGCTATAAATTCATGGGCACGTAAAGCGCCTGTTGTAACCTCAATTCAAAACTATACCTCATTAGTTAAAGACAGTCTTTCATCCCTGGGACAAACCAGCTTAACCTGTGCCAAAGCTGGCTTAGCAGGGGCTACCCTTGCTTTGGGCGTGAGTGCTTATTATTTATATAAGTGCCGTAAAATTGATATGGCTTTAGATGAGCAATGGAATGAAATAATTTCAAATGCCGAAGCAGAAACTAAGGCGCTTGACGAAACTCATCATGATGTGGCTGCAGGAAAAAATAAGTTTCGATATTGGGGTTTAAAATTCGGATCCGCTTGTGAAATTTTTCGAGGTTGGAAAAGATATTATAGCGATATGCGTATTTTATTTCCGGTTTATGGAAATAAAGCACATTTTGTAAAAGTTACGAAAGATATAATAGAAGAAGAAAAAACACTATTAAAGAGTTTATATCGCGGCTTGAATAAATATTTTTCAGAAAATACTCTTTTGCCCCGGATGAGCAGATACAGTGAAGTGTTCGATAATCCAGTGCGTTCATTAACTAAGCACTACGAAACAACAACAATTTGCCCAGAGACCGGAAAAGCATGTGAAAGCTTATACGGATTGCCCATTGAAGAATTTAAAAAACTTAATGAGCAGCTAGAAAGATTAAGTTCATTTAGCATGCGCTCTTTATTGAGCACTAAACCCTGGAAAACATTTAACTGGCATCGCCTGTGGGCCTTACCTCATGAGGCGGACGCAATAAAACAATATTGGAAGTTGTACCAGATGATTGCTCATTTGTCTGCGTTACAATTTTGCCTTGATCAAGCATTGGGCGATAATTCGCTTAATTAATTAATTTGTAAATGGAAGGATATCTTATGAAATTGTTTAAGAAATTAGTTTTAACCGCCTTACTAGTACCATCTTCTGTGGTATTTGCTTCTCAGCCGCCAAGTATATTTAAGAATCTAGTATCATCATTCTCAGTGACGCCGCCTACATCATCAGTGGTTGTTCCATCACCAGTTGTTGTTGCTCCTGAAATGCCAAAAATCGATCAGATTCCCGTAGAAACAATTGAAAGTAATTTGATACAAGCAGTTCCTGGATTCTGCAATGGCGTGAGTAAGCTCGGTATAGCATTTACGCGCTTCTTCATTCTGAAGGGCTCAAAAGCCTTTTCAAATTTTGGTGATTGGTGTGCAGAAAATCCTAACTATTTTGGTGCAGGAGCCATTGCCGTTGGATTAGGAATACTCAGTTATAAATATTTTAGTCGTCCTGCATTTGTGCGTGGCGGTGAATGGATTATAGAAAGAATGCCAGGCCCTGTTAGAAGAGTCTTGGTTCGCTCAGCGCAACCACTACCAGCGGCTGCTCCACAACTTCCACAACAAGTAATTGAAGTTGCTGAGGAATCATTACGATAACGCCACAATTTTTCTTTTAAATTAAAATAGGTATCTTGATTAAGATACCTATTTTAATTTAAAGGCATTTGCTTATGTTTCAATCAATTACGAGTAATCTTTTATGGACTGAGAGCCCTTGGATTGTTGCTGTGCTTGCACTACTAGCATTTGCGGGCTGGTTCTTTTTTAAGCCATTTTTTTATAGTGCAATTCTTCTTTTTGCATTTTGCTTTTACTTTTTTAGAAACCCTGAAAGAGTTTGCCCTGAGGCATTAGAAGATCCCAATGTTTTAATATGTCCTGCCGATGGCAAAATCGTGGCAATGAGTACTAATAAAATTTCTATTTTCCTATCACCGCTTGATGTGCATGTGAATTGGATTCCCATTTCCGGAATTATTAAAAAAGTAGAATATGTGCCGGGCAAATTTATGATGGCATTTTTGCCCAAAAGCTCTGAATTAAATGAACATAATGATGTAGTGATTGATCACCAGGGCAAAACTATTATTCTGCGCCAAATTGCCGGAACGGTAGCGCGCAGAATTGTTTGCTGGGTAAAAGAAGGGCAGATAGTTGGCGCGGGCGATAAATATGGCATGATCAAATTTAGTTCTCGCGTGGATATCTTATTGCCTCAGGATGTTGCGATAGAAGTAAAAGTTGGCCAAAGAGTTTATGGCGGAAAAACAGTGCTAGGGAGATTTGTATGAAACTGATTTCTTTTAAAAAGATACAAAATTCGGGCAAAAAAAATCTGTTTATAATTCCCTTTTTGTTTACTTTTGGAAATGCGTTGTGCGGGTTTCTTTCGGTGATAAAAACGCTTGATGAAGCATTTATGACTGCCGCATTTCTTATTTTACTTGCAGCACTTTTAGACTTGTGTGATGGCCGTTTGGCGCGCTGGTTTGGCTCTACCAGTGTTTTGGGAATGGAATTGGATTCATTGTGCGACGCTATATCATTTTGTTTTGCGCCCGCAATTTTGCTTTATAGTTGGTCTTTGCATCAGCTGGGTACCTTTGGCATGTGTGTTTTAGGATTATTCTTGTGTGCTGGTTTATTTAGACTTGCGCGATTTAATGCTAATTCCGGAACTCCTACCACTTCATTTATTGGTTTGCCAACTACTTTCGCCGCATTCTTTTTTGCTAATATTATCATTTATGAAAAATGGATTGCGGCATCAGTATTTGCAAAAGTACTCAAACCAGAATATATCGCTTTTTTAGTAAGCGTGGTGGCGCTGCTGATGATCTCATCAATTAAATTTCCATCAATTAAGCATGTGAAATTACGGATAACTACTTTATTGGTTTTGAGTCTTTGCGCTATAATGGCAGGATATGCATTTATTAAAGGCTATCCTATTTTCTTAGCAATTGCGGTGACCTACATTGGTGCCAGTTTTGCTATTGCGATCTTCAAGGAAATTATTCGTTCTTGGTTGAAGTCTAAATAGATTTTACATAGTTATGTTGTTTGTAGATTAAAGACAAAGCCACACATCCTGAGTAGCTGCAATAGCAGCGTATCGAAGGACAGACCAACTTGTTAATAAAAAGTACAAAGCGTAGTCATGTTGCATGCAAAGTTACTCAATCCTTCGATATGCAGCCTTTGGCTGCTACTCAGGATGTGTGCTTACATCAATTTTAATATTTTAAATTCTGTTACTTCTCGCGCTACGCTTCCATCTCGATTTAATGCAATCAAAGATTGGCCAGAATTTTTTGCAACAACTAAATCATTAATCGTTGTAATATCTTTAAACACTGCGCTAATAGGAAGTTTTACTACACAGCCATAGCCAGAAGTATAGCTCATTGCCGTGATTAGAGCATTGTTTTCCATATCAGCAATAACCAATAATCCTCCCGGAATCCAGATGATATCGCCTTCAAGCGGATATTCGTTTACGGCTAATTCATCGAGCATTAATGATGCGGTTATCGAGTTTTTACAAAAATAGGGGATGCCTACTAACTGCGCTGCGCGTGAAATTAGAGTAGAAGCATCAAGCCCCATATGAGGGGTAAAGCCGTAGAGTGGCCGATCCCAGACTTGTAACGTTTTATTTTGAATGAAGCGCTCAGCGGAAAAATAATCATTTTGCTCATAAGCGCCGCCAATACTTGCGCCGCCCCAAATTAAGGGAATAGCTAAATCAGGAATTTCTGCCCACATAGTAATTAGCGTGCAAAATAACATGCGCTTATCATATTGCGCTAATGCAGGTTGATACGCGCAGATTGACTGTGGTAATGATATTTCTCTGAAATTATTCAGTTGATTATCAAAGGTGATTGCATGAAAATTTTCGTCCATTTCGCGCGTTAACGCAAAACGAGTTCCCGCTGAATATAACCGGTTGTTTTGATCAACATAGGGGCTTATGAGTGCCACTGTTTGATCATTATCATTGATGATTCCGGATTGCCAATCAATTGGTTGTGGTAGAAATGGCATGCATTCTTCATCAAATTTGCACAAATGTTCTTTTAGCATCCATCCGTGTACTGATTGCAGTGTTTGAGCATCACGCGCCGCAAATAACGGGAGAATCTCTACATGTGCTTCAAAATTATTTTCTTCTAAGACTGTTACTATTTCATGTAACAATAGTTGATGGATGCGCGGGCATGCCAGTTGATCAATTTTTGAAGGGCCCCATGAGGCAGGAAGGTTGTCATAAAAAGATTTGATTTGCTCGTAGGTGGCATTTTCAGCTTCCAACGGTGTTATGACTATATCAGCAACCGGAGATTTACAAAATGCGCGATATGGATCCGCGCCACGCACCGGTGAAAAAAGCAAGCTGATTAATGCCAGAGAAAATGTTTTTTTATTCATTGAGAAAAACCTCTTTAAAAGTAGGATAATAGAGTTACACGAGTATACTTAATTGAGTTGTAAGAAACAATACGCTCTAATTAGCCTATCCCCGTTCGTGGTGAGTAGCTCGCGAAAGCGAGCGTTATCGGACCATAAAAATTAATTGAAAATCATATAATAGACGGCCGTATGGATTCGAGACCCAGCCTACACTTATCCGGGTCTTCAGACTCGGCAAGTTTCGGCGGGCAGGCACATCGCGGGCTGGCGGATTTTATCCTGAGCCTGTCGAAGGGCACCACGAACGGCCTTAACAAAATTTGTTCATTGATCAATTTTTTCTTAAATTAGGCTCAGATTACTGATGATTAAAAGAATCGTAATGCCATGCAGATTCAAGTTTAAGCAATTTAAAATGCTCTATATATTCTACCGCTTTTCCTGATTTATCCAATCGATTGAGCGGTCTGTGCCCATAGTAGGCACTCAGTAATTGCTTGTATGTTTTGATTCCCTTAAACACTTTTTCAAGCTCAATTTCTTGAACATATCCATAATCATGAGTATATCCACGCGCTTCAATAAGTTTGTTATGCGTAATATCACTCACGATCATCACATGCCCGGGAATCCAAATAAGATCGCCTTCGTGCAGATGATCATCGATTCCCAGCGATTTTAAAAAGTGGGCCAGCGTATAGGTATTTTTGAAAAAATAAGGAATGCCGCACAGTTGCGCAGCGCGGAGAATTATTCCCGAACAGTCAAATCCGGTCATAGGATTTTTTTGGCAGTACTCGCGTTCATATACTTGCACAACCTTCCTTTTTTCAAGTGATTTAGTTATGAGCGTTGCCGGTTGATTAGGGCAATGTGCAGTATAGCTGCATCCTCCCCATACGTAGGCAATTATTCCATTACCAGCTATCCAGCTTCGCAAAAGACGAATGAAGCAAAGAATTACCTCTTTGCTATAATGTTTATGGTGAATTGGATTGGCAAATGGTTTGGGAATCATAAGAATTTGAAATGAGGTGGTATTACGATCAAATGCATATGCGGCAAAATGAGTTTGCGTGCTTTGAGCAGGATCATAAACAAAGCGCGTTCCAACAGAAAATGTTGTGTTGCTGGCTACATCCTCAAACGGTTGTATGAGCCCTATAATGTGAGCATGAGATTCTGCTTTGGGATTTTTAAATGAAGGAGTAGTGGGAATTTTTTCCAGATCTAAATTTTTCTTTTCTAGCTTTTCAAATGATAAGAGGTTTTTTTTACGAGTCCAAAAAATGTGTTGCGGCTTATTCAGTGTGGAAGTAATAAAAAATGCTCCATCAAAAGCGATGCATACTTCTTCTTCGTCTCCGGCAGTGGTTGGCTCATCATGCAAAATCTCTACGGTTTCATTAAAAAGTAATTGATGAATTCGGGGAGCTCCGCTTGAAGGTGCGCTTGGGCCTCCGCAGATAGCAATTTTTTCATATGATTCTTTATTGGTTTTGCCCAGACCAAATGTCTTAATGGGTTCGCCGACCACATCCGCTACGGGTACAATCACAAATGCTTTGCGTGCATCAGCGCAAAATGCAAAACTAAAAAGAGTGAAAATAAAAGCTTTTTTGAGGAGTCGCATTGGTTTATTCTCCGTTTTTTTGTGTTATTCTTTTTTATTATCTCGCATTAAAGCGGAGAATAATAGAGTTGTATGCAAGAAATCACTTAGGTACTCAAAAATTTAGCTTTCAAAATGAAACCATTGAGTAAATTATATTCAAAAAGTATTATAATAGTAAATAAAACATCGGTGGAGAAAATTATTCTAAGGGGAGTGGTATAATGAGCGTGCTTATAAGAAATTTGCTTTTAATAGTGGGTTTTATTTTGATTTCAGCCAATAGTTTTGCTGAAAATAAACAATGGACATGGCTTCATCGTAAAAGTTTTACCGAAAGTGAACAAGAACTTAACAAGCAAAAACGTTCTTTAGCTTTTGCAAAAACTGATTTGCCGGTATTTACGCAACTTGTGTTTAGTTGGAATGCATTTCGCCCAGAACAAGGACATTTTACGTTTTTTGCACAAGTAAGAAATGCGGCAACTAAAAAATGGAGCAAGTGGCACCATATGATCACGTGGGGAGCACATGAACAAAAATCATTCAAAACCCAGCCTGATGGAAATTCAAGCTATCATCATGTGCGTTTAGAATCAGCGCAAGATGTGGTTGCCGATGCATTTGCTATTAAGTTGGCAAGCAGCGATGGAGCTGATATTTCTTTGATAAAGTCTTTTGCTGTGAATGTTTCTAACTTTAATGAATTTAATGCGGAAAAAGAGTTTCAAATGGCGCTTTTAACGTCAGTTCACATAAAAGGGGTTCCTCAGATTTCTCAATTCGAGTTAGAACACCCACGCAATGATGGGCTCTGCTCGCCGACTTCTTGCACCATGCTCACCAGCTATTTATTAGCTCAGCAGATTGATCCTATTGATTTTGCTGAAAAATCTCATGATCGAGGACTTGGCAACTACGGAAGCTGGCCCTTTAACCTTGCGCATGCGTTTGAGCTTTCGGGCGGCAAAATTTTATTTGCAGTGGCACGTTTAAACTCTTTTAAGAATCTTCATGATCATTTATGCAAAGGAATTCCGGTGGTAGTGAGTGTGCGTGGTCATCTTCATGGCGCGCCAAAAGTCTATCATAATGGGCATCTTTTAGTGGTAGTCGGCTACGATAATAAGACGAGGGAAGTTATTTGCCATGATCCGGCCGTTGCTGATTCTAAATTAAGCAAAATGCGTTACGAATTAAAAAATTTCATGCAAGCCTGGGAGCGTTCTCATCGACTTGCATATTTAGCTGATCCTATAACCCAAGGATAATGTTATGAAACGTACCCTACTCGTGTTACTCTGTGGCATTGGATTTGCTGCCTATGCGCAGATTCAGCAGGCTGATAATACCTCTACCAATCAGCTGCAGAAAGTGTTTCATCATCGTATGATGACTGATTCTGATGTGCTCTCGCATATCGAACTTGCAAAGATAGTGCTTTATTTTGATCGGGAACCGTTAGTACTTCACAAAAGCACCAAGCCATCAATTAAAAAAGAGTTTCAAGAGATGCTCTTTTTTATTCCCATCACCACCTTTAAAGGTAATGAAACAAAAGAGATGGTGAATGCGCTCAATAATGCATCTCAAGAAAATTATAGTGCCACTGTTCGTGAGGTTAAAACGCCAGCGCCGGGAATTGAGATAAAGATTGTTTATAATCCCAAAAATGTCTTGGTAACGTATGATTCTTTTGATGCTATAACTAAAGCAAAAAGTGTTGAGTTTCGGTTGCTTAATAAATCACTTTTGGATTCATTGAAGCAAAAAAAAGATCAAAATGTATTACGCACTACCTATAATGCCAAGCCTATTGTAATTATTGATTGTGGCCATGGGGGTAAAGATCCGGGAACTTCAAGCGTTGCAGGAGTCGCAGAGAAAGATGTTGCTCTGGCGATCGGCAAAGAGTTGGCAAAAGAGCTCAATAAAAGTGGTTTTAAAATAGTTTTTACACGAACTGATGATCGCTTTATTGCTCTTGATGAGCGAACCTATATCGCTAATAAGGTTGCAAGCAATGCAATTTTAGTATCGTTGCATGCCAATAATTGCCCGAATCCGCAGGTGCAGGGGTTAGAGACTTTCTGCTTGGCTTCTAATTTGTTTACAAAAAATACCGGTTTAGAGACTGCTATTGATATTATGATTCAAGCGTCGGATGAACAAAAAAATCTGCAAAGTAAAATGCTCGCACAAAAAGTGCATGCTTCTATCTTAAAAACTATTAAAGATCATGGTTATGCTCCTCATGATAGAAAAGTGCACCATGCAGCCACGCAAATGCTCATGGGAATCAAATGGCCCGGAATTCTTATTGAAACCGATTATTTATCAGGGCCTGCGGCTGCGCGTTTGAGCGATCCGAAATTTCAGAAAATCTATGCGCAAGGTATTTGCGATGGCATTAAAGCGTGCTTTTAATTTGATTCTTTTCCAAAAATTCTTGTTCTGGTACAGTTAAATAACGCGGCGCAATAAATAATTTTTATATTCTCCGCTCGTTTCGAGCGAACAGCGTGAGTCGAGAAATGTAACTTCTCGATTCGGCCTAACGGCCTCACTCGAAGCGAACGGGTTAATGTCGTAATTGGGCTGAGATTTTTCGTGGTGCATAATATTTGGCAAGAGTTTCTAAAAATTGTAAAAGAAGAGGCAGGCAGCCGTGTTGTTGAAACATGGTTTAAAGCTGTTTCTTTGCAACAATGGGATCAGCATAATAAAATAGTTTATTTGCAAGCGCCCAATGCTTTTGTGCAAGATTGGATCAAAAGCAATTATGTCCCCTTGATTGAGCTCCATTTAAAACGTTTACTCAATGTCGATCTGGTTAAAGTTGTTTTTATGGGTGCACAGATGGCTGCCGAGGCGGAAGTAGTCGCCAATGCCCCTGCTCCCTCAACCCAATTAGTCCAAGCTGCGAGGCATGATACCGTATTGCCGGCTGAATCCTTGCTCAAAAGAAAATCTTCTGGAACTGGCAATCGTTCATATTCATTTGATTCATTTGTGGTGGGGCCCAATAATTCACTCGCGTATGCGGCTGCTCAAGCAGTCGCGGAAAAACCTGGCCAAATTTATAATCCTCTTTTTATTTATGGTGGTTCGGGATTAGGAAAAACTCATCTGTTGCATGCAATTGGCGCGGAAATAAAGCAACGGCATAAAAAGGCTGTTACGCTGTATCAAACGGCGGATCGATTTGTGAATGAATTTATTAATGCGATACGCTTTGATAAAATTCATCAATTTCAATTAAAATACAAAAATGTCGATGTTTTATTGATTGATGATATTCAATTTATTTCCAATAAAGAATCTACTCAAGAAGCTTTTTTTCACATTTTTAACACCTTATATGATGCCGAAAAGCAGATTGTGTTTTCAAGCGACCTATTTCCCCATGATATTTCTGGAATTGCAGAACGTTTGAAGTACCGCTTGTCCTGGGGATTAGTGGTGGATATGCATGTGCCCACCTTAGAGACAAAAGTTGCTATTCTGAAGAAAAAGGCCGAGCTCAATCATGAAAATCTCTCTGATGAAGTAGCCCATTTTATTGCATCGCGGGTGGTTTCAAATGTGCGAGAGCTTGAAGGGTCGCTCATTCGCGTGATGGCATTCGCATCACTCACCAACCAACCCATTACCATTGAGCTTGCTCAAAAGGTCCTTATTCGCGCCCAAGAGGTTAATAAAACTAATATAGGTTTTGAACGAATTATAAAATGCATAGGCAAACATTATTCGTATGATCTTTCAGCTTTACGTTCAAAAAATAGAAGCAAAGAGCTTTCATTTGTTCGCCAAGTAACCATGTTTCTCATGAAAAAAATTACCGATAAGTCTTTGCGAGATATCGGCATATTTTTAGGCGGTCGCGATCATTCTACGGTGATGCATGCGCTTGATAAAGTGCAATCGCATGCGCAAGAGAATAATGAATTTCAAGCGACACTTAAACAAATTGAAGAAGATATATTAAGTTCTTCGTATTAATCTATTCATTTTCTTGCTTTCGATGTGATATCATTAATCAATAGCTAAAGAGATAAATTCTTAGGGGGAAAAAATGAAGATTATCTTTTATCAATTCATATTATTGTTGGCGATATGTTTTAATGTAAGCGCTATGAAACGATCTGCGCAACCGGTTGTCGTAACTGAAGAAACAGAAGTTTTCTTAATGAGCCATCCTGCCAAAAAGGTTGCATCTCCTCATTATCTTAAGCCCGGCATAACCATGAAAAATAAGCAAATGTATGAACGGTATAAGAAGGCACACGCTGCGTGGCTAGAGCGTGGTGAAATTGGCCCTCGGCCGGAGTTAATTTGGCTCGATTAATCTTTGACGGTTACATAAATCAATTGCTCTTCAACAATTTTATTTTTCTTGGTGCGCTTTAATTTCAATACTGCAGCTCCTGGTTTAGTGCTTTTAATCCGCCACGTACGATCAGTGTGTGAAAAATCAGTGAAATCAGCTACACCTTCGTCTGCTATTTCTATGCAATTAGTTGGATTATCCTTTATTGTGCAGGTCCAATCAAAGCAATTTTTATCTTTGTGGATTGTGTGCCATGCACGTTCATGGCGTTGAATAATAATATGATTTTGATTTTTTTCTAAGATTGGCGCTGCTTCTTCATCTGAATCGCAGCAGGGAAAACACATTGCCTGGGAGTTGGAAGAATAAAGAGTCACAAAGGCTACAAAAAATAAACTTAAACGCATATCTTTTTTCCCTAATCAATAACGGTTACATCGACCAATTGTTGTTTGATTATTTTACTCTCTTGGCTGAGAAGTGTTAATCTCAAAAGTGCGTTTCCGGTAGCATTACTATGAATATTCCAAGAATGTTCCCAGCGTATTTGGTCTTTTAATAAGTTTATTGGTACGCCTGATACTTCTTTATCTTCTACTCTAATGCAATTGTTTTTATTAACTTCTATCGTATAAACCCAGTCTTGATGAGAGTTTTCTGCGATTTCTCTGCTGAAGGATTTCCATGTGCCTTCACTTCGTTTAATAGTAATTGAAAGGGGCTTGCACATTGTTGGCTCCGGGGAATTTTCTTTTATTTCTTCAGGTTCTGGTTTGCTAAAAAACTTTATACAACATGCCTGAGCAGAGAAATTAAGAAGACTTGTTGCTGCCAGAAGTAAGAACCATTTGTTCATGATTATTCCTTGTTTGCATAAGATTAAAATCAACTAAACTCATTTCCGGAATCGGCTTTATTGGGTTGCGCCGTTCATGTTTATTTTGCATAAATGCGTTACGCCAACATTTGCCGGCTAAATAGAGATACCAATCGCTATAACTGCTAAAGCTTATTTTTTCACGTAGGCCAACCACGCTGGGAAAATGTTCAGTGTCTACGATTACAAATTTTCCACTTCCTTTTTCAATCATAAAATTTTTCATATGGGGATCGATCCAAATATCAAGATAATTGCAGAGGTCCATCGCTCGCTTTTTATCGCGTGCATCTAAGAGCGAGAGATTTCTTTCCGCTTCAATGGCATCGGCGATAATGCAATAAGTACCGGGAAATTGGATTGAACGTTCTTTGATATTACCAATATTTTTGCCTTTAATTTCTATCCAGCGCGTATTTTGAGGAACCCAATGCCATTTGCGGGGAATATCAATATCATGAGCCCAAGGCGATTGCGCCAGTCTGTTTTGAATAATCTCTCTGTTTTTAAGACGTGTAAATCCAGTCAGATGGCGATTAACCCCTCCCGCCATAAAGAAAAAAAAGATCGGCTCTAATCCCTTATCAAAAGGGCTCACGAAACTATCAGGAGTTTCAACAAAAAGTTTAACTACAAAGGGATAATCATTAAATTTAACGATTAAAAGTCCGTTTCCTTTTTTATAATTGTAATCTTTCGATTGTAATATTGTGAAATGGGTAAATGAATGTTTGCCTTGCTTTATTTCTAGTATTAACTCGTCAATGAGATCGGTTAACTCTTTTCGAGAAACGGTTTTTTTTGAATCATACCGAAATACAATTGGCTTATCGGGCAAAATGTGTTGCATAAAGAACTCTTTATCAAAGATCCTAAAAAGCGCATATTCTTCCAAATGATATTTTTTTAGAAGATATTCGTTGCGATCTCCCACCCATTTCACGCTAATTTCGGGCATGAGAGGATCGACGGGCCGGTAAATACTGCGCCCAGTGGCGGGCGAATGAAGTAAAAAGCTGCCAATAAAAGCAATGATTATATTTTTTCTCATATATTTCTAAATCAAGAAAGTTATAAAATTTGAACAGAAGCAGTCTATAAAAATATTACCCAGACCGTCAAAGGGATTTTTTAGCAGTCACAATCGGATAAATGAACTATTTTTTTTATGGTGTTGATGTTGGCCGATAAACAAGGTATGGTCATAAAGAAAAGGAAATAGTATGAAGTATCGTCTAATTTAAAATGAGAAGGGCTATCTATGGAGCGCTCAGAAATGCTCAAAAAGCATGCCATACTCAATCATTTAAGCACACTCCCACAAAAACTGTTATCATTACACGGCACTGAAAATACCAGTGCTTTTTTATTGCATGATTTATGTAATGCTAATTGCTTTGATTTTAGTAAAGCTGCCTACGTGGTAGACAATCCAGATTTTGATTGTCTCAAGGGAATTGCCGGGTTTTCTGCCGAGGAAGCATATGGTAAAGATAGTTGGCAAACGCCTGAATTGTTTGTTAACCATATGCAAAAAGCGGCATTTAACAATAAAGTTCGCTCTATTTTGAAGCCCAGTATGGCGCGGGCCAAGCGAAGCGATGCTGACACATCAAAATTGGTTGCAGAATATCTTGGTTTAGAAAGGCCGGCGTATTGTTCATGGCGAATGAAACATGACAACCACGGTATTCTAGTCTATGAAACGCCCGCAAGTTGTGCAGTGAATCAAGATGTGATTTTAAATGGAGCTTGTTTATTAGGATTTTGCCCTATTTATTAAGTAGAATTTTCAACCCAGGGAGTTTTTGACCGCTGAGATACGCAACCAATGCGCCGCCGCCGGTTGAAAGATAGGATATTTTTCCGCTCAATCCCATTTTTTCTGCTGCTGCGGTCGAATCTCCACCGCCAATTACGCTGTATCCCTGAGAAGCAATCATTGCTTCAAAGATAGCTTTTGTTCCAGACAAGGTTTCTTGGGCTGTTAGGCTGCCCATTAGGCCATTATAAAAACTGGTTTTGGATTTTTTGATGATATCGAAAAACATCTTTTCAGTTTCCGGGCCAATACTAATACCAAAATCACCATTAGTGAGTTCATCTGGTTTTTTTACCGAATACGGGCCCTCAAACCCATTTTTACTGATTAAATAATCAATGGGTACCACGATCTTTGATTCTGCATGTTTTTTAAGTTCCTGGCATGCAGCAAAAGATTCTTGATCAACCAATGAACTTCCTACTGATTTGCCTTTTGATTTGAGATAGGTAAAAACAAGCGCCGGACATAATAAAAGAGTATCAATTTTATCAATGAGGTGGGTGATAAGTGGCATTTTATCTTTAATTTTATTGCCCCCAATAATGCATATGAATGGATGTTCAGGATTATTTAATAATTTGTTTGCGTGATTAATCTCTTGTTCAATTAAGGGACCAAACATTCTCTTTTGCGGGGCAAATAGTTTAGGAACTTCTATCATTGAACTATCAGCATGATGTAAATTACCAAATGCATCATTCACATAAACATCGCCTAAGCGCGCTAAACTTTGCGCAAAGCTTGGATCGTTTTGCTTTTCACCGGCATAAAAGCGTAAGTTTTCCAGAAGCAGGATGGTTTTAGGATCATGAAAACTTTTAGCATATGCATTATTAATGTCGTTTTCAAAAACGCATGAATACCCGTGTTGGGCAAACCAGGGCACTAATGTTTTAGTTGAAAGAGTTGCTTCATGATCTTTAGGACGGCCAATGTGAGTCATCAGAATGATTTTGCCGCCTTTTTCTTGAATTAAATTAATAGTTGGAATTATTGCTTTCAGCCGTGCATCAGAAACTATAGAGCCATTACTTAATGGTACGTTTAGATCTGCGCGTAATAATACGCGCTTTCCATTAAGATCTGCAGTTGGAAGAAGACTTTTTAAATCGTTCATTTATCCCTCAAAACGTAACACATGAGCAGCATCAATGCTGCGTATATTGCGTGCAGGAATCCATGTAGCGATAATACTCATGCCAATAATCAATACAAAAACGAGTGCGAAAATATACCATTCCATTTGCACTGGCAAATGGGAAACGTAATAGGTGTCTGGCAACGTGATGAATGGATATTTTTCTAAAACTAATCCGGCAAAATATGCAGCAATGAGGCCGGCGATTGTGGCTATGGCGGTCAGTCCAACTCCCAACAACATAAACAAGTTAATGATACTACGATTACTCATGCCCATAGATTGGAGAATTGCAATGTCTGGCCGCTTTTGAATAATCTGCATAAAGATGAGTGAGATAATGTTCATACAGGCAACCAGTGTGATCAAGGCTAGTATGAAAAACATTGCATATTTTTCTAATTTAAGAGCCGCAACTAAGGGGCGGTACAGCTCTTTCCATGAAAACGCATCAAGCCCAAAGCGCGCTTTAAGTTTTGCAATGGTTGCTTCTTCTGGGTTTCCCTGCTTGAGTTGAATATTAAATTGGGTAACTCCATGGGTATCAAATAAATTCTTCATTAATTCAAAAGAGCCAATTACTAAGTTACTATCAAACTCTTCAATGCCCGTTGAGAAAATTCCACTCACTGCCGCCTCTTTTTTATCCAGCGTTATTTTGCGATTCTTAACTTTGTCAGCAGAGATATAAAGCAGATCAACAATGTCACCGTGTTCGATTCCCAAAGACTCAGCAAGTTTTTTGCCGATGATGATTTGATTGCCCGTAACGAGCTCAGGTAAGTTTTTTTTATCTCCCGCAATCTTTTGGCCAATGGTACTCGTTTTTTCTTCAAGCTCAGGCACAATCGCTTTTAATACTACGGCATTCGTGATTTCTTGAGAACCAGGTTTTTGCAAGATAATCTGCTTATAACTGCTCGGACTAAATGCGAACACTTCAGGGAATTCATTTTGCAAGACCGTGCTTACTTTATCAGCATCAAGCTCATTGCCCATTGAGCGCATTATAATTTGCGAATGAATGCTTTGCAATTTTTGATGAGTAGCTTTTTCAAATCCGTTCATAATACTGGCCACCAGAGCAAGCGCAAATGCACCAATAAATATTCCTAAAAAACAGATAACAACCATGATAGAGATATTTTTTTCTTTTCGAGCGCCCATCAAATAGCGCCAGGTGATTAAAAGGGGAAGCTTATTCATGCGAAGTCCTATTATTCATCGATTTTAAATATGTTTAGTTTATCTCAATTATCTTGCAAATTACTACGATTTCTCTCTACGATCGTGAATAATGTCGATAAAAATTAAAGGAATCAGAATGTTAAAGATCGCAATCGGATCAGATCATCGCGGGTATATGCATAAAGCAGTAATTCAGCAGGGCGTCAGTCTGGAGATTAAACCTATTGAATGGATTGATGTAGGATGCTTTAGCAAAGAGCGTACTGATTATCCTCCATTTGCATTTGAAGTAGTGCAAGCAATGCTTACTAAAAAGGCGGATTTGGGAATTCTACTGTGTGGGAGTGGAGTAGGAATGGCAATTGCAGCCAATCGTTTTGATAAGATTTATGCTGCGGTAGTTTGGGATAAACAGACTGCTGCGCGCGCTAAAGAGGAAGATAACGCAAATGTATTATCAATAGCAGCTGATTATGTTACGCCTGAGCAAGCAGTTGAGATGGTGATAGTGTGGCTTAATGCACAATTCTTGGGAGACCGTTATCAAAAACGTATTGCAATGATTGATAAGTGGGGCGGATTAAAATAAAAAAAGTGCCGCTTTTTACACGGCACTTTAGTAATTACTTAGATAGTAGATTATGCAGCAGTGGCTACAACGGCAGGCGTTGCACTTCCTTCAATGCTCTGAATAATCTTATTAATTTCGCTAATCGTTAAGGTTTGTTTTTCTTGGAGCGCTTGCGTCAATGCCAATAAAGCATCCTTATGTTGCATGAGCAATTGTTCCATCTCTTTTTCAAACGATTTCAATGTTGCTAATGTGTCATCGCTGATCTTATTTTGGCCTTCTTTAGAGAGCGATTTCAAATCAATACCATCAGCAATAATGGTCTTGATTAAGTTGAAAGCTTCATTCTTTTTATGGCCAAGTAAGGTACTACTGGTTCCGGTTATAATGCGTTCAGCAACACGCGCACCAATGAACGTTTTTGCTTTCTTTTCAAGCTCATTTGCGGTCTTGATATCATAGGAATCACGCTCTAGATAGGTGAATAATCCACCATTATCAAGATGAGATTGCTTTTTGTGGTCGGTTTTATACGCATCACCGGTAGCTTCTTCTTTGGCTTTAATCACAATTTGGCGAATAGTAACTTTAGCCACTTTCTCTTGTAATTGAAGAATGTGATGGGTTAATACTTCACCGGCAAAGTGAGAAGCTAATGCGCGTTTTTCATCAGTAGTAACTTCTTTAGTATCTAAATCGATGATTTTTCGCAATTGCGTATCAAGGGCCCATTCCAAATGCTCTTGAGTAATTGCTTCACCTTTAAGATCAGTACGGATAAACGCGGTATCAAGCATCAGCTTAAGATCTTCAAATGATTTGCCATTGGTTTCATATGCTAAGCGTTCCACATCAATATCAAATGATTTTGGATCGATCGCAAACTTTTCAAAGCGCTTTTCAATGAACTTAATGCGATCTTTCAAGTTTGGATAACTAAATGGAATTATTAGTGCCAAACGGCCAGATTGTCTCATTGCATGATCAATATTTTCTGGCTTGTTGGTAGTACCAATCACGATCACTTGCTTGGTTGGATCTTTATCATCGATGCCACTCATTGCTTTCAAGAAATCACCAAGTAACGTGCGATCACCGGTTCTTTGCAAATTAAGAAGATCGATTTCGTCAATGAATAAGACGCACGGAGCAAGCATTTTTGCTACCTTAAGCCAGGTTGCAATACCTTCAGCTTTAATATCATGCGCATCAATTGATAAGAATTTAATCTCTTTTTCAGGATTTTGCTTGTGCAATTCGCCGCAGATTGCTTTTGCAAAGAAGGTTTTACCCGTACGCGTATCACCCGTTAAAAGAATACCCGTTGGCGGAGTTCTTTCATTAGCATCCCAGCTTTCTGGATTCTTAATATATTTAAGGTGAGGATATACCAGAGATTTTTCATGCTCCATACCAATAATATCATCAAAGGTAATGGTAGGTAGAATTTCGTCAAATTTCTCTGCAGTTTTAGCGTAAGAACCGCCTTTAAGGCGTGCAAACCATACAAAAAGCTTATCGCCCCAAAGTTTTTGATATTCTTTCCAAATTTGGTAATAGCTATAGGTTGCAAGACCAATCAAGCTGAGGCCAACGGCTGCAGTTCCTGATTTATTTTCATAGATAAACTCATCAATAGTTCCTATTGGAAGGGTCG